>VEPI01000050.1 GCA_012026935.1 Melioribacter sp.
CGAATCCAAATTCCCGGTCGGCTCATCGGCAAAAATAATATCTGGATTATTTGCAAGCGCACGAGCAACTGCAACTCTCTGCTGTTCGCCTCCGCTAAGTTCCGCCGGTTTGTGGTGAAGACGGCCGCTCATTCCAACAAGAGCAAGCAATTCTTCAGCAAGCTTTACTGCATTTTGTCTTGGTTCGCCGCTTATCATTAATGGAATTGCAACATTTTCTGCTGAATCAAACTCCGGCAGTAAATGATGAAACTGAAAAACAAATCCGATATGCTTATTTCTAAATTTGGAAAGTTTATCATCGGAAAGAGAAAAAATATTTGTCCCTTTAATTTTTACTTCGCCTTCGTCGGCATTATCCAATCCGCTTAGAATATGAAGCAGCGTACTTTTACCCGCACCGGAAGCTCCGACTATCACGCTGATCATTTTGCTTTCGACTTGCAGAGAAACACCCTTCAAAATTTCCAGTTTGTGTTCGTTCTGCTTATAAAATGATTTGTGAATGTTCTTTGCTTCAATAATAATTTCGTTCATAATATTTATTTCTGATTATGTTAAAAATCTCTGCGTACTTTGCGTATCCTTAGCGTCCTCTGCGTTTAAAGCTTTAACCGCAGAGTGCGCAGAGAAGACGCAGAGGAAATTTCATTCATATTTTATTGAATCAATTATTTTTGTATTAGCGGCTCTTTTAGCCGGATAAATTGCTGCTATAAATGCCATCAGCAGAGCCATAAGACCAATTGCTAATAAGTCGCTCATCCTAATTTCAACCGGCATTGCATTTATAATGTACTTTGATGCATCGAGCGGGTAGAAATTATATTTTATCTGCAGGTAACAAACCACAACGCCAAGTATTAAACCGATTACCGTCCCGATTACACCTACGAGAAGTCCTTCGAACATAAATATTTTTCTGATCGAACTCTGATTAACACCCATCGAGCGCAAAACTCCGATGTCTTTCTTTTTCTCGATGACCGTCATTGTAAGAGAAGCAAAAATGTTGAAGACGGCAACGGCAATTATCAAACAGAGAAGAATGTAAGCGCCCCATCTTTCAATAAGCATTACATTGTAAAGTTCCTTGTGAAGATCATACCAAGTATTGATTGAAAATAATTTCGAATCAATTTTGGTTCGAAGCTCGTTTTTAATTTTATCCGCATTGTGGAAATCGTTGAGCCGGATTTCGTAGCCTGAAATTTGATCCTTCAAGCCGAATAGTTTTTGCGAGCCTGCAACTGAAGTAAAGACAGAAGAACCGTCGTAATCTTTGTTGTTCGATTCGAATATGCCTTCAACTATAAAACTTCTTGTTTGCGGAATCGAAAGTGTTGTAATTGTTCTTTCTATATTATAAGCAGATGTAACAGTAATTGTATCGCCGACGCGTGAAGAAAGACGCAGTGCAAGCGGTAAACCTAAAATTATTTTCTCGGATTGATCATCATTCAGATCGAATGAACCGCTTATAATTTTTGCTGCAACTCCCCATGATCTGTCTTTCTCATTGATCTCAATTCCTTTGAGATTAACTATTTCATAATTTTTCCTGTTCAGCAGTATGGCTTTACCATCAACAAAAGGAGAATAGCTTGTTATTTCCTTTGTTTGATGTAAAATCTCTTCAACATTACCAATCTTTGCAAATCCCTTTTCATCAATTACGGAAATTCTAATATGAGGATCGAAGCTCACCATAATAGAAGTAACAACGGAACCGAATCCGTTGAAGACAGATAAAACTACCACAAGTGCGGCAACTCCAATTGTAATCCCAATCGTGGAGAGAAGCGAAATGATTGTGATGAAATTCATTTTTCTTTTCGCTTTCAAATATCTCTTTGCAATAAAAAATTCTATCATACTATTCAAACCTAATGGCTGATATCGGTTTTATTCTAGATGCAATAAATGCCGGGAGTAAAGAAGCTGTAATTGAAATAACCGCCGTGACAGCAGAAACAAGTAAATAATTATTCAATTCAATGGAGATCGGCACCTTAGTTACAAAATAAATCTTGCCGGGCAGAGAAATTATATCAAAATTCTGCTGGAGATAGCTAAGAACAAATGCTAGTGTAATTCCAACCGCAACACCAATTGCAGTTAGAAATGCCGAGTGATATAAAAATGTTTTGATAACCAATTTTCTGTTTGCGCCGAGCGAACGTAAAATACCAATAGCATTTGTCCGTTCGAGAACGATCATAAGCAAAGTGCCTACAATGTTAAACACGGCGACAAAAATTATTAATCCCAAAATTATCGGGATCGGTTTCTTTTGCAGTTCGATCCATGTAAAAATATTTTGATGTAATTGAAAAACAGTCCGAACGTAATAAGGATAGCCGAGAAAATCTTGAAGACGGTCTGCAACTAAATTCACATTTGTTAGATCCTTCAGTTTTATATTGTAGCCGGAGATTTGATCGCCCATCCCGAAAATATTTTGTGCAACTTTAATATTTACAAAAGCATTTAAGTCGTCATATTCACTCATCCCGCTTTCGTAAACTCCGGAAACGGTAAATTGTTCAATCCCGGGAGGATTATCTGCCGTTGGTATTTGATCTTTCCTCAAACAGAAAATTGTAACAACATCTCCAACTTTAATAAAAAGTTTTTCAGCAAGAGTTTTGCCAAGTATAATTTTTTGTAATTTGTTATCGGATTGTGATAGATCGAAATTACCGCTTTGCAAAAAATTACTTAACTCAGAATTATCACTTTGAACTCCAAGGAGAGTTATTCCTTCAGTAATTTTTTTCGATTTAATGATTGCCAGCTTTGAAGTGTACGGTTCGATCTTAACGATATCTTGATTAAACTTTTCTAGAATTTGAGGCGCAGTTTCGGAAAAAGGGGGAAGATTTCTATTTCCGAAAGAAACAATTTTAATGTGCGAATTGAATCTAATAATTTTTTCCGTAACAACTTTATCAAAACCGTCTAAAATTGTTAACGCAATAATTACAACCGCAACTCCAAGTGAAATACCGATAATTGTTATATAGGAAATAGCCGAAAGAAAGCGGGAATCTTTCTTTGATCTCAGATATTTTTTGGTAAAAAAGAAAGGTAACGACATTCTTCACAATGTTTTTTGTAAAGATATAAATAATCAGAGAGAAGGGAAATGAATCATCATAAATTGACATTTCTAAACTAATACTATATTTTTGAAGCCCTAAAATGAAAAATAGATTCGTATTTATTCAGCAAGGTTAGAGCATCCCGATTATTGAGAATATTGGATTAGAAGCAAATTTTTACGTTTTTTGAATGTTTGAAAAGCAGAATGAGATCGGGGCGTAGCTCAGCCCGGCTAGAGCGCTTGGTTTGGGACCAAGAAGTCGCAGGTTCGAATCCTGTCGCCCCGACAACAATAGAGTAATTGCGTGTTTTAAAGTAACACGTTTTTTATGATGCGCCCATAGCTCAATTGGATAGAGCAACAGCCTTCTAAGCTGTAGGTTAGTGGTTCGAGTCCACTTGGGCGTACACAAGTTTGTTATTTGGAATTTTGAAATTTATGGTGAGCATAGCTCAGTTGGTTAGAGCATCTGGTTGTGGCCCAGAAGGTCGTGGGTTCGATCCCCATTGCTCACCCCAGAAAATTTGTTGACTAAACATTGGCTCCATCGTCTAATGGTTAGGACCTCGCCCTTTCACGGCGGTAATAGGGGTTCGAATCCCCTTGGAGTCACAAATTATATTTCATTTCTTTTACTTCGTTGATTTATCAATCGGAATTCAAAATAATCTTTGGAATGATTTTTATCATTTTGTAATTTCATTCTAAAATTAATAAACGATATGGAACAAGAATATAATTTCCGCAATAGAGTATCCGATCAAGACGAATATAAAACAGATTCCAAACTTTACAGAAAAAAAATCTTTCCTTCACTTTACTTTTTCACAAATATGATACGAATACTTTTGTATTCGAACAAACAAGCTAAGAAGGGAATTTATAATAGTGAAAAGTGGTATGATTCATCACTCGATACTTTGAAAAGTTTGGAGCGGACCGGTATTGAATTTCATTTTTCGGGGATGGATAATATTAGAAAAGCTAATGGCCCGGTAGTTTTTGTCGGGAATCATATGACAACTCTTGAAACTGTGATTTTCCCTTCCATCATTCGTCCTATTAAACCTGTTGTTTATGTAATTAAAGAAGAGCTTAGCAAGTATCCTTTGTTTGGTCCTATTGCACTTGCACGAGACCCGATTTTAGTCGGTAGAGAAAATCCGCGCGAAGATTTAAAAATTGTACTTGAAGAAGGCAGCAAAAGACTTCAAGCAGGTAAATCAGTAATTATATTTCCTCAACGGACAAGATCGGCAGGTTTGGACCCGGCGTTATTTAATTCACTTGGCAACAAATTAGCAAAGAGAAATAATGTACCGGTTATTCCAATAGCACTTATTACAGATGCTTGGGGAAACGGAAAGCATATTAAAGAAGCCGGTAAAATTGATCCTTCAAAAAAAGTTTTTATTTCATTTGGCCCGCCGATAAAAATTATTGGTAACGGCGCTGAAGAACACAATCAAGTAATTGAATTTATTGGGAATAAATTCAGAGAATGGGGCAGACCGGAATTAGTAAAGTAATTTCTTCATTCACTTCAACATTTGAGTAAATCCATTCATAACTTAACAATTCTTTAACACTACCGTAATAATGAGTTAATACTAATTATTAATATTTGCCGAACAAAAAAATGAGGTAATTATGTTTGGCTTATGGTTTTCAATAATTGGATTAATTTTTGGTGTTATATGTTCATATACTGCAAAAGAAAAAAATAGAGCACAGAAAGAGTGGTTTATACTAGGATTTATTTTCTCTGCTCTTAGTTTACTTTTATTGCTCATTTTACCCGATATAAAAGACGATTCCTATACTACAATTATTCTTGAGAAACTTAATTGAATTAGCCGATTAACGTTCAACTGCACTTATCTAAACTTAACAATTCCTTAACATTAGCTTAACATTGAGTTAATATTCAAAATATAAGTTTGAACATCACAAAAAAATATAAGAGGAATCTCAGTATGAAAAAAATCTGCACCATTTCAATAATGTTAATTTTATTTGCCGCAGCTAATTTTGCTCAAGAAATAAAAGACAAAGTAAAATTCAGCGGAATGATATACAGTGATTTTTTCTACAACATAGATAATGCCGATGCTGCAAAAAAAGATATTAACGGTTTCCAGATTAGAAGAATTTATTTTACTACAGATATTGCTGTAGCAGAAAAATTTGATGCACGTTTCCGCTTGGAATCAGATCAAAGTGCAAATTCAAATACTCCCGGTGGTAAACTGGGTGTTATGGTAAAGGATGCGTACTTAAAATGGAAAGGTCTCTTTAGTGGTTCCGATATGTTTGTTGGTATTTCCCCTACTCCCGGATTTGATGTTTCCGAATCTGCTTGGGGATATAGGTCGTTAGAAAAAACCATTATGGATCTTGATGGTATTGTCCCGTCAAGAGATTTTGGCGTGGACTTAAAAGGAAAGTTAGCCGGAGACGGCATTGTTAATTACTGGATAAAGCTTGCTAATAATAGCGGCAATGGTCCGGAAACGGATAAATACAAAAGATATTATGCAATGCTTCACTTCAAACTTGCTGATGGATTTCAAGCAACTGTTTATGGTGACTATGCTTCGAAAGGAGATAAACTTGATAATTTCGATAAAGTATTTAAATCCAATAACCAATTTGTAGGATCAGCATTCTTAGGCTATAAGCAGAAAGAAGATTTTTCAATTGGTGCCGAAGTCTTTATTAGATCAATCCAAAATAATTTTGCAAAATCTGCAGCGTCTGCTCTTCAGAATCAAAACAGTTTTGGTCTCTCATTATGGGGATGGGCATCTCTTTCAGAAGATTTTAAATTAGTCGGCAGATTCGATAGTTATGATCCGAACTCCGATCTCGATAGTGATGGTAATTCGTTCTTTCTCGCCGGTCTTGATTATCGTCCGGCAAAAAATGTAAGTGTAATACCAAACTTCGAATACGTAAGCTATCAAGCAAAAGACGCACAAGGAAATTCTAAATCAGATTTAGTTGCAAGAATAACATTTGCATATTCATTCTAATTTTTTTATAAAGGAGATAAAATGAAACTAAAAACAATTATTTCAGCACTTTTTTTAGCGCTTTCAATTTCATCAATAGCAAATGCACAATTACAACTTAACGGTGCAGGCGCAACATTTCCTGCAGTAATTTATTCCAAGTGGTTTGATGAATATAAAAATATGACAGGTGTACAATTTAATTATCAAGCTATTGGCAGCGGCGGTGGAATTAAACAAGTTACAGAAGGGACAGTGGATTTTGGCGCGACTGATGGACCTATGACAGATAAACAATTAGAAGAAGCTAGATCCAAACAAGCTACCGATATTCTTCATATTCCAACTGTAATGGGTGCGGTAGTGGTAAGTTATAATTTATCAGGGGTAAGCAGTAAATTAAATCTTGATGGAGAAACACTTGCGAATATTTTCTTGGGAAAAGTTACTAAATGGAATGATGGTGCAATTGCAAAACTCAATCCTAAAGTTAGTCTTCCTAATCAAGCAATTGTTGTTGCTCATAGATCTGACGGCAGCGGAACAACTTTTATCTTTACGGATTATTTAGTTAAAGTAAGTAAAGATTGGGAATCAAAGGTTGGAAAGGGAACGTCCGTAAACTGGCCGGTTGGCTTGGGCGGAAAAGGAAATGACGGCGTTGCAGGTTTAGTAAAACAAACTGAAGGATCAATTGGTTATGTTGAGTTAGCCTATGCTGTAAAAAACAAGATTGCTTATGCAAATATGAAAAACAAATCCGGCAGTATTGTTGAGGCAACATTTGAATCAGTGAGCGCTGCAGCAGAAGGTGCATCTAAGAATATGCCTTCTGATCTAAGAGTTTCCATTACAAATGCCGACGGAAAAAAATCATACCCTATTTCCGGATTTACCTGGCTATTGGTTTATCAAAATATGAAAGATGAAGCAAAAGCTAACTCGTTAGTAAAATTCTTGAAATGGGCAATGGGTAAAGGTCAATCATTTGCAACTGATTTATATTACGCACCGCTTCCTAAAGCTGTAGTTAAAATGTGTGAAAAAAACATTGCAGCAGTCACTGCTAACGGTAAAAAAATAAAATAATAATGAGAAACTATTGAGTTATTCAGTATCAAAGAAAGAGAAAAATAATTTTCTAAAAAGATTTTTTCCTTCAAATAATTTGGGTGATTTTATTTTTGAAAGACTGACTTGGCTTTTTGCCTTGTCGGTCTTTCTGCTTGTAATTCTAATGGGCTACGAAATGTATGAAGGGTCAAAAATCTCAATGCAAAAATTTGGTTTTGATTTTTTAGTTAATTCAGAATGGGATCCTGTTCAAGAAATCTACGGTGCACTCCCAATAATTTATGGTACTATCGTTTCTTCATTATTAGCATTAATAATAGCTCTTCCGTTCAGTATTGGTGTAGCAGTTTATTTGGCAGAAGTTGCCCCCCCGTGGCTGGAAAAACCGCTTTCTTTTTTAGTGGAATTACTTGCAGGTATTCCAAGTGTAATTTATGGCTTGTGGGGAATTTTTGTTTTAGTCCCGTGGATTAGAACAGATGTCGAACCTTATCTATCCGATAAATTGGGATTTCTTCCATTCTTTCGCGGAGCTCCTTATGGTTTTGGTTTATTGGCGGCAGTTTTAATTTTAACGATAATGGTTTTGCCGATTATTACTTCTATCACTCGTGATGTTTTAAAGTCCGTACCGAGATCTCAACGTGAAGCTGCATTAGCACTTGGCGCAACAAAATGGCAATCAACAATTATTGTTCTGAAAGATGCCAAATCGGGAATACTTGGTGCAACAATGTTGGGTTTTGGCAGAGCCATTGGAGAGACAATGGCGGTAACAATGGTAATTGGTAATCGTGCTTTGATTTCTCCATCGTTGTTTGATCCATCATATACAATGGCAAGTGTAATTGCAAATGAATTTACAGAAGCAACTTCGGAAATGTATTTGAGCGCATTAATTCAATTAGCATTGGTTCTCTTTGTAATTACAATTTTTGTCAATGCTCTTGCCCGGCTTTTAGTTTGGAGCATGGATAGAAAATGGAAAACGACATGAAGAAATCTAATTTGTTCTATTATAGAAAAAAAATTACCAGCTTCATTATGATGTCTTTGACATTTATAGCCGCACTTGCTGCAATAATTCCCCTTGTATTAATTTTTTATTACACTATCTCTAAAGGGATTACTTATTTAAATATTGATTTCTTTGTTGCAATGCCGAAACCGGTAGGTGAATCAGGTGGAGGAATGGCTAATGCTATAGTTGGTACTTTGATTCTTATCGGAATTGGCGGTGCTATTGGAATTCCGGTTGGAATAATGACAGGGACTTATCTATCAGAATTTGGAAATAATAAGTTCGGTTATATAGTAAGATTTTTGACTGATGTGCTGAGCGGAATTCCATCAATAGTTGTTGGCGTTGTAGCATATACTATGGTTGTGGTTCCAATGAAACATTTTTCCGCATTAGCCGGCGGAATAGCATTGGGCATTCTGATGATTCCAACTATTACTCGAACAACTGAAGAAATGATCAAGCTTGTACCGCATTCATTACGGGAAGCCGGCTTAGCTTTAGGAATACCTAAATGGAAAACAACTCTTTCTATTGTTCTTAAAACTGCTTGGAAAGGAATTGCAACAGGAGTATTGCTTGGATTATCAAGAGCAGCAGGTGAAACTGCACCGTTATTGTTTACGGCACTTGGAAATCGTTTTTGGTCAACAAGTATCGGTCAGCCAATCGCTTCGTTAACAGTTTACATTTATGATTATGCAAAATCACCATTTGAAGATTGGAATCAGCAGGCTTGGACCGCTGCGTTAGTTTTAATTTTATTAATCTCGCTTTTAAGTTTATTGTTTAGGATTATAACACGATCAAAATATAAAACGAATTAGGTTGTAAAAAGAATATGGAAATTAAAATATCAGTTAAAAATCTTGAAGCATTTTATGGCAAGAATAAAGTACTGCATAATATCTCGATTGATATTCCCAAGAATAAAGTACTTGCTATTATTGGTCCATCGGGATGTGGTAAATCAACATTTATAAGATGTTTAAACAGAATGCATGAAGTTGTAGGGGGATCAATTAAAGGCGAAATATTACTTGATGGAGAAGACTTAACAAAAACTGACCCTGTTCTTTTAAGAAAAAGAGTAGGAATGGTATTTCAAAAGCCAAATCCGTTCCCATCAATGTCAATATTCGATAATGTTGCTGCGGGATTAAAATTAAATGGAGTTAGAAATAAAAAACTGATTACACCGATAGTTGAAAAATGTTTAAAGCAATCTGCACTTTGGGATGAAGTAAAAGATCAGCTTGATAAATCCGGTGCGAATATATCCGGTGGACAGCAGCAGAGATTGTGTATTGCACGAACTTTAGCTGTTGATCCGGAAGTAATTTTAATGGATGAACCGGCAAGTGCTCTAGATCCGATCTCAACAACAAAAATTGAAGATCTAATTTTTCAATTAAAAAAAGATTATACAATTGTAATTGTAACTCACAACATGCAGCAAGCCGCACGTGTTAGTGATTATACGGCATTTTTCTATATGGGTGAAATAATTGAATTCGATGAAACAAATAAAATTTTTATTTCACCATCAAATAAACAAACTGAGGATTATGTCCGAGGTCGTTTCGGATAATATTGAAAGGGTATTGTATGCAAGAACATTTTAGTCAAGAAATAGAAAATTTAAAAACCAGTCTTATCAAAATGGCATCAATAGTTGATGAGCAGGTTGATAAAGTGATTACTGCTTTAGAAAGCGGTGATGTCGAATTGTGCAAAGGCGTAAAGTCGAAAGATCTCGAAGTGGATGCTTACGATAACTTGATTCAAACTCAATGTGAAAACATACTTGCACTTTTTCAACCGGTTGCGAGTGATTTACGGTTAGTTATGTCGGCGATAATGATTAACAATAATTTAGAACGCTGCGGTGATATAGCAGTGAATATTTCTCAAAGAGTTAAGAAAACCGGTAATGAGCGCTCTCTTATTAGCGAATCCCAAATTATTGTCATGGCGCGCACCGCTCAGTCAATGCTTAAAAATGCAATTGATTCGTTCATAAAAAATGATACGGAACTTGCAAGCAATGTTATTGCAAGTGATGAAAAAGTTGATAAATTGAATAAACAAATATTCAATTTTCTTGTTACAAAAATGCAATCTAACAATGAATTAATTGAAGCTTCCACACATCTTATTGTTATGTCCCGCCATATTGAACGAATGGCAGATCATGCAACAAACATTGCAGAGAACTTAGTGTTTTATGTTGATGCTCAAATTATAGCCCATAGAAAAAAACTTGAGCAAAGCGGCAGCTAACTTAAATCTGATAATGTCAGCAATATTTTCCGGAAGATTTACAAAACCTTGATATTATGCTCGAAATCGCATCTTTTAAGCGGATCATAAATCTAACAATTCACACCTAAATTTTGAGTTAATTCAAACTTAGATTTTGCTTCGAATACTACCTTTTGCTATATTGAAAATGAATTCGATCACGGAACTTGTTGTTAATGGGAATAATCAAACCGAAAAGACTGAAATCAGGAGATACAATTGGAATTATTTCTCCTGCTTCCTCACCAGACGATCTAACAAAAATTAATAGCGGCGTTCAGTATTTAGAAAAACTTGGCTATAGAGTTGAAGTTGGCAAAAATGTCGGCTCTCAAGAAGGTTACCTGGCCGGATCAGATGCTCAAAGATTAGCTGATCTTCATTACATGTTTAAGAATAAACAGATTAAGGCAATTTTTTCTATTCGCGGTGGTTATGGTTCCGGAAGATTGCTTGATAAAATTGATTATAAATTGATTCGTAATAATCCTAAAATATTTGTCGGTTACAGTGATATTAACGCTTTACAGTTGGCTTTTTTTGCTAAAGCCGGATTAATAACATTTGCCGGACCGATGGTAGCTGTTGATTTCCATGATGAAGTCAGTGCTTTTACAGAGGAAGTATTTTGGAGAACGATAACTTCGAATAAAAAAATTGGGAAACTGCTAAATCCCCGCAAAGAAAAATTTTACGTATTAAATAAAGGCAGAGCAACAGGAAGAATTCTTGGTGGGAATTTAAGTTTACTAAATTCACTTATGGGCACAGAATATTTACCAAAACTTAAAGATGCAATTTTACTTTTAGAAGATATACATGAAGCACCTTACCGTATTGACCGCATGTTAAATCAACTTCGTTTAACAAAAATATTGAAACAGATTCGGGGAATAATCCTTGGTCATTTTGTGGATTGTGTTGAATCGGATCCAACTAAGCAGACTTTTACTTTGAATGAAGTCATCGTTGAATATTTTCAAGATCAAAAAATGCCTGTTCTTTACAATGTTAAACACGGTCACATCAAGGATAACATTACAATTCCTTATGGAATAAAATGTGTGTTAAATGCTTCCCGCGCATACATTGAAATTCCGGAAAACGCAGTACTATAACGCCATAAAAGAATAACTCATCCAAATTTGCTTAGATCGAAGAATTTATTTTTAAGCTGATTCTCTTTTTTAAGAAAAATCCATTCCTTTTTGAACAATTCATTCAAAATTAGCATGATTCGTTAATGTTTTCCGCTGGTATATTTATTGTCTTCTTGAGCTTGGATAAAACACTTTTGAATGGTTTCAAGGCATTAGATGGAATTTATTAACGAATCGGAAATCAACTCTTTAATATGTAACGGTAAGCTGAACGACCCGGTTTTTCAAAAAGAAATAATCCAAAAATCTAAAGCTGCAAAAGGATTATCGTTAAAGGAAAGTGCTGTACTGCTAAATATTTCCGATGCGGAAATAACAGAGGAACTTTACCATACTGCACGTGAAGTAAAAGAAAAAATTTATGGAAATCGTCTTGTCCTTTTCGCGCCGCTCTATATAACAAATCTTTGCATCAATAATTGTTTGTACTGTGCATTCCGAAAAGACAACACAGAATTAAAACGTAAAACATTATCAGTAAATGAAATTAAAGAAGAAACGGAATTTTTAGTTAAGCAGGGACATAAAAGAATTCTTCTTGTTTGCGGTGAACATCCGAAGAAATCCAGTCTTGAATTTATAGGCGATGCAATTCAAACAATTTATGATGTAAATATTAACGGCGGGAATATTAGAAGGATAAATATAAATTCTGCACCGCTGACTCTTGAAGCATTTAAAAAACTTAAAAGTTTTGGTATAGGTACTTATCAATGTTTTCAAGAAACATATCATTATAAAACTTATATGGAAATGCATCCTGATGGACCGAAGCATGATTATGCTTGGCGTTTGTATGCAATGGACCGTGCACTGCAAGCAGGGATTGATGATGTAGGTATTGGTGCTCTTTTCGGTTTGACAGATTACAAATTTGAAACCCTCGCAATGTTAAGTCATGCGTTTAATCTCGATCATCGTTTTGGTATTGGGCCCCATACAATTTCTGTCCCCCGTATTGAACCGGCGTTCAATTCACAGCTTTCATACAAACCGCCTTTTGCGGTTGATGATTCTTCTTTTAAAAAAATTATTGCTGTAATTCGTCTCGCTGTTCCATACACTGGAATAATTTTATCTACACGAGAACGGGCTGATTTAAGAAGAGAACTTTTCGAAGTCGGCATTTCACAAATCAGTGCAGGAAGCAGAACATCTCCCGGCGCTTATAAGGAATCACAAGAAACACTTGATGAACATGAAATGCAGCAATTTCAATTGGGAGATCACAGAACGCTTGATGAAGTTGTAAAAGATTGCTGCGGATTAGGATTTTTACCGAGCTTCTGTACTGCATGTTACCGTTCGGATCGAACAGGTGATCGTTTTATGGAGTTAGCCAAATCCGGCAATATTGGAAAACTGTGTGTACCAAATGCAATTTCTACGTTTATGGAATACACAAATGATTTTGCATCGGTTGAAACAAAAATAGTCGCAAATACTTTTATTCAAAACGAGATTGAAAAATTTAATGGTACCGCAAGACATAAAACCGAAGAGATGCTCAAAAGAGTTAATAACGGTGAAAAGGATGTCTTCTTTTAAAAAACAACAATGAAACTTGAACAAATTTTACATAAGGAAGAACTGACAAAAGAAGAAATAATATTTCTTCTTAATCTAAAGGATAACAACGACCAACAAAAACTTTTCGATCGTGCTGACGAAATACGTTCGCTCTATTGCGGTAATGAAGTGCATCTTAGGGGAATAATTGAATTTTCAAATTACTGTGAACAAAATTGTCTTTACTGCGGTTTGCGTAAAAGTAATAGTAAACTTTCGCGTTATCGTATGACACCTGAAGAGATTATAGAAACGGCACGTATAATTTCTAATCAAGGTATTTATACAATTGTACTTCAATCCGGAGAAGACAACTATTACGATACTGATTTGATTGCATACATTATATATCAGATTAAACAGAGTACAGATGCAGCAATTACTTTAAGTCTTGGCGAAAGAAGTTTTAATGAATACCGAGAATGGAAAATTGCCGGGGCGGACCGTTATTTATTAAAACATGAAACAGCAAATCACGATCTATATTCAGTTTATCATAAAAAACAAAAATTGGAAGATCGTCTTTCTCACTTAAGGTTTTTAAAAACAATCGGTTATCAAATCGGTTCCGGAAACATAATTGGATTACCCCTGCAATCCGTTGAAGATATTGCTGAAGATATTTTGTTATGCAAGGAATTGGATTTAGACATGGCTGCATTCGGTCCATTCATACCATCACCTGATACCACTTACAAAAATAAAACTGCAGGTGATGTTGACTTAACATTACGAACTATGGCAGTAGCAAGAATTGTATTAAAAAAAGTTCATATTCCGGCAACAACTGCTCTTGCTACTCTTGATGAAGCAGGGAGAATTAAAGGATTAAATGCCGGTGCTAATATTGTTATGCCTGATCTAACTCCGAGTCCATATAGAGAATTATACCAAATTTATCCGGACAAAAAATGTATTAATGATAATCCTCTTAATTGCAAAAGTTGTTTGCAATTACAAATTGAAGCCATAGGAAGAAAAATATCCAGTTCCCGTGGCGACTCGTTAAAATTAGCAGAACAGATGAAGGATTAATAAATCCCTTTTCTTCCATGAGCATTTGATTGTATATTTGCCACCAAGAAATTAAAATATAAGAGGGTTTTTTTAATGAAATTTTATACATCCATTCTATTAAGTACCATTGTTCTTTTTTCTGCTTGCAACTCACATAAAGATCAAGAAATATTTAAAAGTGCAGCCGAAAAATCCAAAGCTAAAAATTATTCCGAGGCATTAAAAGATTATCAAGAAATTATAAATGATTATTCAGGAAGTGATAAAGCTGCGGAAAGTATTTTTTCTGTTGCTGCGATGTATCATATGTATCAAATACCCAACGTTTCCAAAGATGAATCACTCAAGAAAGCAGTTGAATATTATCAAAAATTATATCAGCTGTTCCCTCAAGATGAAAGAGCGCCTAAAGCCTTATTTATGTCAGGATTCATCCTGGCCAACGAACTTGGAAACACAAATGCCGCAAGGTTAGCTTATCAAGAATTTTTAAATAAATTTCCTAAGCATGAACTTGCTGTACCTGCGAGAGCGGAGTTAGATAATCTTGGCAAGACTCCGGAAGAAATTCTTCAAGAGAAAACAGCGAAAAAATAGTGGCTGTAAAAACCCGAGACTATAAAAAATTTTTGGATCCCGTTGTAATTTCCAAACTTAAAACTCTTGAACTAAAAGCAAGAATGGTAGTTGAAGGTTTTAAAGTCGGATTACACCGGAGTCCTTATCACGGATTTAGTGTTGAGTTCAGCGAGCATCGTCCTTATATGCAGGGTGATGCACTGAAAAATGTTGATTGGAAAGTTTTTGCCAAAAGCGAAAAATATTATATCAAACAATTCGAAGAGGAAACAAATTTACTCTCCCACATTTTTGTTGACGCCAGTAAGTCAATGCAGTTCAAATACTCGGGCAAGGTTTCAAAAATAGATTATGCAACAATTCTTGCTGCTGCTCTTGCTTATGTAATGATTGATCAACAAGATTCTGTCGGACTGGCAATTTACTCGGATAAAATTCATACGTATTTATCGCCAAAATCAAATCGTGTTTACCTAAGAACTTTGTTATCAGCTCTCAATCAAATCCAACCGGGAGGGGCAACGACAACTTCAAAATGTTTGGATTCTGTTGCAGAGAAAATAAAAAAGCGGGGGCTTACAATTATTATATCGGATTTTTTTGATGATATGAATTCAATACTTACCGCTCTTAAGCATATTCATTACAAAAAAAATGAAGTAATAGTTTTTCAAATTCTTGACCCTATTGAAAAAAGTTTTGGTTTCGATCTTGATTCTGTTTTTGTTGATCTGGAATCGGGCGAGCAAATAACAACACAACCACATCAAATCCAGCGCGCATACCAGGAAGCAATGAACGAATACTTGAATAAATTAAAAACCGAATGTTTGAATTTTGGCATTGAGTATAACTTGATTGATACCAGCCAGCCATTCGATAAAGCACTGATGAGTTATTTTGCTAAACGAACAAAGATGAATTGAATTAACGCGAATCGTGAAAAGTCAAACGCGAAAAGTGAAACGTGAGAAGTCAAAACGAAAAGGTTATGGGAAGCAATGAAGAATTTAATTTCCAATAAATCGTTGCTTACATTTCTTTTAATTTATACTGGAATAATTTTCCCGCAAGAGCTGCATAATATTCACGATCCAAAATATCCCACGCATTGGTGGACGCCGGTTCCCAAGGAAGGCGCGCCATCATGGGAAATTCTTCCGCAAGAAGCGGGCCCCGGTGAAGTGATTCTTTCAAAACGGAATGAGCTCGGAATATTATCAAACTTTGCACCAACGCCGTTTATTTTTCATGGAAAACGTTATGCAAGTCTAGAAGGATTCTGGCAGATGATGAAATACCCGGAAAGTGAAGACGATCCTCGCGCTACTTTTCATGGGTTGCATTGGAAATATACCCGCGAACAGGTAACCCAGCTGACAAGCTTTGAAGCTAAAAGAGCAGGTGATCTTGCCGAAGAAAATATGAAAAAGATGGGAATCAACTGGGTAACGTTTAAGGGAAAACGAATGGAATATAAACCTAATGTGCCCGGTAAACATTATAGACTAATTGTTGAAGCAACATGGGAAAAAGTTCGGCAGAATCCCGATGTCCAAAAAGTTTTACTTGCAACGGGTGATTTAATTTTAAAACCTGATCATCATCAAGAGCCAAACGCACCTGCTGCTTGGAAATATTATGAAATTCTTACCGAGATACGAGCTAAACTGCAAAAGAAAAATTGATGGGCAATTCTATCATTCCTAAAATTTAATTTCTTATTTCACTCACATATTTCTCAGCCAAATTCTCCGCATTTTCTTTAGTCTTCGCTTCAACAATACAAATCATAACGGTTAAAATGATTGTAAAGAGAAAGTGAATCCAGCAATAAGTTGCTTATGTTCATTAAAAGAAATAATTTTTAACGGAATTAAAATGAGGTTTGCATGAAAACTCGTGAAATTGATTATGTGGTTTGGAAAGAAGATAAATACTTTGTCTCACGCTGCATTAATGTGGAAGTCTCTTCTTTTGGAAAAACTATAGAAGAAGCAATTAGTAATTTAAAAGAAGCTGTTGAACTATACTTTGACGGTGAGGATAAAGAACTTCCAGCGATAAATAATGTTATGTTGGGGCGGGAAGTAATTAATGCCTAAGTTATATTCCTCGACACAGATTCAAACTATCCTGCAAAAACTTCATTTCACTTTTCAATCGCAAAAAGGTTCACATGGAAAATTCAAACATGCTGACGGTAGAATAGTAATATTGCCAATGAACAAGAAAGAAATTCCAATCGGTACATTCAGAAGTATTCTAAAGCAAGCGAATATTTCTCTTCAAGAATTTGAAAAATTATCTTAAAGATAAAATTTCTTCAACATATTTCTCAGCCCAATTCTCCGCATTTTCTTTAGTCTTCGCTTCAACAATAATTCTAATTATCGGTTCAGTATTTGATTTTCTGAAGTGTACCCAATGATCATCAAAATCAATTCGTAATCCGTCTTCAAGATTTATTTTCTCAGATTTATATTTCTCTACAAGTTTTTTAATTACATCATCCGGATTACGCGGCGCTGTTCCTTCAGAAACCGGGACTAGCTCAATTTTCTTTTTAACTATAAAATATTGAGGCAAAGATTTTTTCAATCCACTCATTTTACCGCGGTATTCAACTAAGTGCTGAAGCAATATTGCAGTCCCTGTAAGAGCGTCTCTTCCAAACACAGTTTGCGGTGCAATCACTCCACCGCTGCCTTCGCCGCCAATTACTGCATCAACTTCTTTCATTTTCTTAACAACATTTGCTTCACCAACCGGAGCTCTAAAGACCCGGCATTCAAATTCTTTGGCAACATCTTCCACTGCGCGAGTTGTAGAAAGATTAACAACAACATTTCCTTTTCTTTCCTTCAGATAAAATTTAACTGCTTGAGTAATTGTATTTTCTTCACCGAACGGTTCGCCTTTTTCTGTAATTAATACTAACCGGTCAACATCGGGATCAACAACTATTCCTAAATCCGCTTTATGTTTTATTACGGCTTCCATTGTTGCAGTTAAATTTTCCGGTATCGGTTCCGGCAATCGCGGAAAGATTCCGGTTCTTTCGCAATTTATCTCGATGACTTTGCAGCCAAGTTTGTTCAACAATTTCGGCATCGAATAAGCTCCCGCACCGTTTACGCAATCGAGTAAAACTCTAAATTTTCTTTTCCGGATTTTTGCAACATTTATATAATCCATCTTCAGTACCGCTTCCATATGATTATCCAAACCTTTTCTGTAATGAGTTACCTTTCCTAATTTATCCCAAGCAGAAAATTTTTTATCTGCTTCGTAAAGATGTTTCATCATACCGGCATTTTCTTCTGCGCTCATAAATTCACCGCTGCTATTGAGCAGCTTAAGTGCATTCCATTCATTTGGATTATGGCTCGCTGAAAGCTGAATCCCGCCAACAGCATTTAATTTTTTTACATTAAACAAAACTGTTGGGGTTGGACAAATGCCGATATCCACAACATCATTACCTTTTGCAAGAAGTGTTCCTATAACAACGTTGCGTACCATCTCACCAGAAATTCGACCATCGCTTCCAACTATGATTTTTCCTTTACCACAGAAATCAGCATAGGCAGAAGTGTAGTTTACCAAAACTTCTGGATCGAGTCCGTCACCGATTATTCCTCTTATTCCGGAAATACTAACCATCAATGTTGGCATAACAACCTCTTAATAATAGTTGCCAATTGCGAATTGACAATTGAGAATTTAGAATTATTTTCTAATGGGAATTTAATAACTTTATTAGCAAAAATATCTAAGAAATGAGATCAATAAGAACATTAATAAATGAAGTCAATAATCTTCTAATCAAAAAATTCGGTATTCCTCCGCGGAATAAAAAACTGCCGGATCCTCTTGATATGTTGATTGCAACAATCCTTTCACAAAACACAAACGATAATAATTCTTATAAAGCATATCAAAATCTGAAGAATCGTTATAAATCATGGAATGAGCTGGTTAATGTAAAACGAGTGACTATTGAAAGTGTAATACGAGTTGCCGGATTAGCAAAACAAAAATCTCATACTATAAAAGAACTTATTGGAAAACTGAATACAAAAAATGATTTGTCTCTGCGATCAATTAAGAATTTAGATAACAATAGAGCAATAGAACAATTGAGCAATTTTCATGGCGTCGGGACAAAAACTGCTTCATGTGTCCTTCTTTTTGCTTTAAATCGTAACATTTGTCCTGTTGATACTCATGTTCACAGAACTACAAACAGAATTGGAATTGTTTCTGAAAAAACGCCTGATAAAACTTTTTATGCACTCAACAAAAATTTTCCGGATAAAATTGCTCATTCATTTCATACAAACTTAATTCGCCTTGGAAGAGAAATTTGCACGCCAACAAAACCGGGTTGTGGAATTTGCCCATTAAATGAATTATGCAATTACCCAAATAAAAATTTTGATCTAAAGAAAGAAGGATTAAAACGAGATTTTATGCTCTTGGATAACGTGAGCAAATAATTATGAATGATGAATTTTACGTTATGAATTGAGAGAACAAAAATTGATATTAAACTTAAATTTTACCGATCACTGACCACCGATAACTGATCACTTATAACGATCACTGAAAATGAACGAACATCACCTCGATCTTGTTTTTAAGTAGAAAGGAGTTCAAGTTTGTTTTCAGAGCTCATATCTTTATATTTCGGCACATTTTCCAATCTGATTGAGGGATTTCATTGAATAAACAGTACGATATTGTAATTCTTGGCGGTGGTCCCGGCGGATATGTGGCTGCAATTAGAGCAGCACAGCTTGGATTCAAAACTGTTATTATAGATAAAGATAATCTTGGCGGCATTTGCCTCAACTGGGGATGTATTCCTACAAAATCTTTATTGAAGAATGCCGAGATATTTGATCTGATGAAAAATCATTCGGGCGAGTTTGGAATTTCTGTTCAGGGTTTGAGTTTTGATTTTAATAAGATTATAAAAAGAAGCCGCGATATTTCCGACCGCATTACTAAAAATGTTGAGTTGCTGATCAAGAAAAATAAAATTGATCGAATGCGCGGATACGGAAAGTTAGTTTCTAAAAATCAGATTGATATTTTAGATGAAAGCGGTAAAAAGATTGATTCAGTTTCATCCGAAAAAATTATTATTGCAACCGGTGCAAGGCCAAAGTCTGTTCCGGCAATTCCTGTTGATAAAAAAAATATTATTACATCCACTGAGGCGATGAACTTACCGGCACAACCAAAAGATTTAATTGTAATTGGTGCAGGAGCTATCGGAATAGAATTTGCATATTTCTATAATGTGCTCGGAACAAAAGTTACAGTTATAGAAATGATGGATCAAATACTTCCGGTTGAGGATAAAGAAGTTTCAGAGATTTTACATAAAAACTTTAAGAAACGGGGAATTGAAATTTATACTTCGACTAAAGTTGAAAAAGCAGAAGTAAAAGGGAAAGAAGTAATTGTAACAATAGAGAAAGATGGAAAGAAAATAGAACTAAAATCTGAAAAAGTCTTGTGTGCAATAGGTGTTACGGGAAATGTTGAAGGGTTTGGTCTTGAAGAGTTAGGAATAGAACTTTATAAGAATCATATCAAGGTTGATAAGAATACTTACGAAACAAATATTACCGGAATTTATGCAATTGGTGATGTTATCGGCCCGCCCTGGCTCGCGCACGTTGCTTCTGCAGAAGGAATACAATGCATTGAGATGATCAAAGGGAAGAATCCAAACCCGATTGACTATAATAACATTCCAGGTTGTACTTATTGTAATCCGCAAGTTGCAAGTGTTGGGATGACTGAAGCTAAAGCACGCAAGAACGGATATGAATTAAAAATAGGGAAGTTTCCGTTCATGGCAAGCGGGAAGGCATTTGCTGTTGGTGAACGTGAAGGATTTGTTAAATTAATTTTTGATGCGAAGTACGGAGAACTTCTCGGCGCACATATAATTGGTCCCGAGGCAACTGAATTGATAGCAGAATTAACTCTTGCTAAATCAATGGAAGCAACATTTGAAACAATAATAAAAACTGTTCATGCTCATCCTACTTTATCGGAATCAATAATGGAAGCGGCGGCTAACGCTTATGGCGAATCAATACACATATAGAATTTTTGATTATTCGGATTTTGGCAAGATTGATTATCAATCAGCATGGGATTTGCAGAAAGAAATTTTTGAACTCAGACTTCATAACAAAATTAACGATACTTTTTTCTTGCTGGAACATCCGCATACTTATACTTTAGGTAAAGTTGCGCAGAAAGACAATTTAATAAGTACAAATGAGCAATTGAAGGAACTTGGAATCAGCGTTTATGAAATTGACCGCGGCGGTGATATTACTTATCATGGACCGGGTCAGATTGTTGGTTATCCAATCATAAAATTAAGTGACTGGAAAGAAGATACACATGAATATTTACGCGCTCTCGAAGAAGTGATAATCAAAACTTGTGCAGAGTATGGATTGAGTACAAATCGAAATCCAAAATATACAGGTGTATGGTTGGGAGAAAGAAAAATTGCAGCTATTGGAATTAAAGTAAGCAGATGGATTACAATGCATGGATTTGCTTTCAATGTGAACACTGATTTAAATTATTTCGGTGGAATAATTCCATGCGGAATAAAAGATAAAGATGTTACTTCGCTCAAGCGTGAACTCGGTAAAGAAATTGAAATTGATGAAGTAAAAGAAAAATTAGTTAAGAATTTTCAAAAAGTTTTTGGTTATAATGAATTCATCATCAAAGAAAAAAGTAATTACATGAAAGAATTTGAAAAGATATCTTTGTGACATGACGTCTTCGTGGTTAAAAATTTTACCACAAAGACTCTAAGACACAGAGAAGGGAATAGACACATGGCAAAAGAAAAAATAGAAACTGCTATAGATAAAAGTAATGGTAATACTCCTACCGGCAAATTAGATTCATTGGGCGGAATGACAAAAGATGAATTGATGAATGTACTTCGTATTATGACTCTTTCCCGCACGATGGATATTAAAGTGATGAATCTTCTTAAACAAGGTAAAGCATTTTTTCATATTGCCGGTGCCGGACATGAAGCAACTCAAGTTGCTTTTGGACTTGCTATGAAAAAAGGTACCGACTGGGCTTTCCCTTATTACAGAGAGATGTGTTTTATGTTAACTCTTGGTATGAAACCGGAAGATGCATTCTTAGCATTTCTGGCAAAAGCTGATGATCCGCTTACAGGTTCGCGCCAAATGCCCTGCCATTGGTCCTCAAAAGAAGTTAATGTACCTACACAATCAAGTCCTACAGGCACACAATTTCTTCAAGCTGTAGGCGCTGCATTAGCGTTGAAGAAAAAAGGAATCAACGGAGTTGTTTATGTGAGCAGCGGCGAAGGGACTACATCTCAAGGAGAATTTCACGAAGCTGTTAACTGGGCATCCCGCGAAAAACTCCCGGTGGTTTTTGTAATTCAAAATAATAAGTGGGCTATTTCTGTCCCGGTTCAAAATCAAACAGCCGGTAAGAACGCATCCATTCTTGAAATGATGAAAGGTTATGAAAACCTTCTTCGCATCGAAGTAGATGGAACAGATTTTCTGCAGGTGAATGCCGCTGCTCAATCAGCGTTTAAGAATGCAAGACTAGGAAGAGGCCCGGCATTAGTTGAAGCACACGTCGTAAGATTGTTTTCGCATTCATCATCTGATGACCAGAAAAAATATAGACCGAATGATTCTTTACAAGAGGATTTGAAAAAAGATCCGATTGAAATATTAGTAAATGTTTTAAAGAAGAAAGAAATATTAACTGATTTAGCATACTCAGAATTTAAAAAAGAAATTTCTCATCATGTAAACGAAGCAGCAGATTGGGCTTTGAAACAAGAAGAACCAAAACCAGAATCCGCAATTAGGTATGTGCTTGATGAATCCGGCACGAAAGATCGCCTCGAATACGAAAAAGGGAAGATAGAAGGAAAACCTGTTGTACTGGTTGATGCAATTAATCATGCGTTAAAAGAAGAAATGGATCGTAATAATAAAATTTATGTTTTTGGCGAAGATGTTTCGGATGGTAAGGGAGGAGTGTTTACTTCTACAAAAGGTCTCTCAACAAAATTTGGAAACGAAAGAGTATTTAATTCACCTTTGGCCGAAGCAAGTATTGTTGGAGTTGCGATAGGTATGGCATTAAGCGGATTGAAACCATGCGTAGAAATTCAATTTGGAGATTATATTTGGCCGTCGTTCATGCAGTTCCGCGATGAAATGGTGATGTATCGTTACCGCTCAAATAATTTGTTTGAAGCTCCGGTTGTTACACGAGTTGCAGTAGGCGGTTATATTCACGGAGGTTTGTATCATAGTCAAAACATCGAAGGATTTTTTGCCCATATGCCGGGACTATTAATTGCATATCCATCCAATGCTTCTGATGCAAAAGGTTTGTTGAAGACAGCGTTACGTTTAAACGATCCTGTCCTTTTCTTAGAGCACAAAGGTTTGTACCGCCAAAGTTACGCCTCATCAGTTGAACCTGATGCTGATTATTTATTACCATTCGGGAAGGCGAAAATAGTTAAAGAGGGAAATGATCTTTCGGTGATTACTTACGGTGCAATGGTTCATGAATCAAACTTTGCTGTTAAGAAATTGGAAGATGACGGACACTCGGTTGAAATAATTGATATAAGAACAATAGCACCGCTTGATGTTGATACAATTTACAAGTCGGTAAAGAAAACAGGTAAAGCAATTGTTATTCATGAAGATACATTAACTGCAGGATTCGGTGCGGAGATTGCTGCGCTAATAACTGAAAATTGTTTTGAATCTCTAGACGGCCCGGTAAGAAGAATCGGTGCTTTAGATGCACCAATTCCTTTTGCACCAAATTTAGAACATGAAATTCTTCCAACAAGAGAAAAAATTTATAAATCGTTAAAGAATTTATTAGAATACTAATCCGTAACGCAGAATTATATTCTGCGATAGAACAGATTGTGAGCCTGTTCTACAATTTATGTGGAGAAAGAAATGAAAATTGATATCGTAATGCCGAAAATGGGTGAGAGTATTAACGAAGGAACGCTGATTAAATGGCATAAGAAAAAAGGTGATCGAGTTAAGAAAGATGAAATTATTTACGAAATAAGTACCGATAAAGTTGATACTGAAATTCCTTCACCGGAAAACGGAGTATTAGTTGATATTAAAGTTTTTGAACAAGAAACTGTTGAAGTAGGAACAATTGTAGCTGTGATCGAAACGAATGGTGATGTCTCCTCCGTTCCGGTAGAAAGTAAGAAAGAAGAAATCCCTTCTACTACACAAGTCGGCGGTGAATTGATTGACATAACTATGCCAAAGATGGGTGAATCTGTTATGGAAGGGACAATATTGAAGTGGCATAAGAAGGTCGGTGATAAAGTTAAGCGTGATGAAATTATTTTTGAAATAAGTACAGACAAGGTTGATACCGAAGTCCCCTCACCTGTAGATGGTACACTTGCTGAAATTTTATTTGGAGAGAATGCAACTGTTGCTGTTGGAGTTACAATTGCAATAATATCTTCGAGCGGTGGGATAGTTAAACCAAGGAAAGATCAAAAGCATGAGCATGAACAAGATCATGAGGAAGAAAATAAAACTGTTGGCACTCCATCATCTTCAACTCACAACTCACAGCTAACAACTAACAGATTTTATTCTCCACTAGTTCTTAGTATCGCCCGTACTGAAGGAATTTCTATGAGTGAACTTGAAACGATTCCGGGCAGCGGTATTGGCGGAAGATTATCTAAAAATGATCTTCTCAATTATGTTCGGAGCGGAAAGATCAAAAATGTTTCATACACAAATGCAAAATCGGTTTCTTTTCCTTCAACTCCTTCGCAAAAAAATATTTCCGGTCAAAGAGAAGAAATCATTCCGATGGATAATATTCGCATGAGGATCATGCATCACATGCTGAATAGCAAAAATACTTCAGTACATGTTTCTGCAATGATTGAAGTTGATATGTCGCGCATATATAATTTTATTGAAAAGAACCGTGATACATTTGCTAATGAAGGTATCAAACTAACTTACATGCCGTTCATATCATTTGCAGTTATCAAGGGATTAAAGGAATATCCTCTGATGAATGCTTCGATTGACGGTAGCAATATCGTAATGAAGAAATATATTAATCTAGGTATTGCTGTTGCAGTTGAACCAAACGGATTGATTGTACCTAATATAAAAAATGCTGATGAGAGAAATATACGCGGACTTGCAAAATCAATTGCGGATATTGGCAACAGAGCGCGGATGAAAAAACTTGTCCCCGATGATATTGTTGACGGAACATTTTCAATTACCAACTATGGAGTATTCGGTTCGTTATTCGGAACACCGATAATCAATCAACCTGAAGTTGGAATTCTTGGTGTGGGTGCTGTTACAAAAAAACCGGTTGTTGTTGAAAACAATGGAATAGAAAGCATTGCAATCAAACCGATGATGTACCTTTCACTAAGTCATGACCACCGTCTTGTGGATGGAATGCTCGGCGGAAAATTTTTGAAATCAGTAAAAGAAACTTTAGAAAATTTTGATACAAGTATTGTGTAAGATCAAGATCATGAGCAAGAGTAAGAAGGAAAATTTTAATGATTAACCAACACCAGAAAAAATTTGCAGAGATAATTGAGAAGGACAGACTTGAGCTAGGTAAACGTCCGGATTGGTTAAAAGTGCGGTTGCCAACCGGACAAAATTATAAAGAAGTTCATGAATTGATGCGCAAATCAAAATTGAATACAGTTTGCGAGGAAGCAAAATGTCCTAATCTTGCAGAATGCTGGAACAGAAGAACCGCAACATTTATGATTCTAGGTGATACTTGTACAAGGAGCTGCGGATTCTGTAATGTTAAAACCGGAATCCCAAATGAATTAGATCTTGATGAACCGCGCAGAGTTGCCGAATCAGTTGAAGCATTAAATCTCAAACATGTTGTTATCACTTCTGTGGACCGCGATGAACTTAAAGATGGCGGTGCTTCAATCTTTTCAGAGACAGTTAGATTAATTCGTGGAAAAATGCCGGATACTACAATTGAAATTTTAATCCCGGATTTCAAAGGGGAGGAATCCTCGTTCAATATAATTTTAGAAAATCCGCCGGACATTCTTAACCATAATCTTGAAACTGTCCAACGTCTTTATCATGGCGTTCGTCCCCAAGCAAAATACAATCGTAGTTTGGAATTGATTAGATGGTTCAAGCAGCACAATCTGAGAACGAAAAGTGGAATTATGGTTGGTATTGGCGAAACAAAAGAAGAAGTAGTAGAATTGATTAACGATCTATACAATCACGGTTGCGATATAATGACAATCGGTCAATATCTTCAGCCGACAAAAAATCATTTACCTGTTCACCGTTTTGTTACGCCTGATGAATTCAAGTACTATAAAGATTACGGATTGGAAATTGGTTTGAAAGCTGTTGAATCATCACCATTAGTTAGAAGTTCTTACCACGCAGATAAACATGCCGGATTAGTGTAACCCGGTTTTGATATTTCTAAATCATTTCTCAATTATTAACAAACATTCTCACTTCTGAAAATCGGATTAATTGTCTTGAATAATAATTATCTAATAAATAATTAGTGGGTTAGTTTTTCAAAAATAATCACTATTTTTTCTATGTTGATTTTAGAGATCGCAATTGTTTACTGGCACGTTAGTTTCTAAAGATTAGGTCTCAAATTCGGTTGGAAATGAAAAAAGTATTAATCGAAATAAAAAATAATATAATTCAAAAAACTGAAAAGGTTATAGCAATACTATAACCTTTTTTTGTTTAATAAGCTGAGGTAAATTCATGGCAAAAGTAAAAGGTGATGTCCTAATTGATATCGAGAAATGTAAAGGATGCGAACTTTGCGCTGCGGCTTGTCCTCAAGAATCACTTGAGCTTTCTCGCAAATTGAACTCGAAGGGTTATCATTACATAGTTAAGATCGAAGATAATTGTACAGGTTGTACAAATTGTGCTTTAGTTTGTCCGGATGGAATAATTAAAGTATATCGTAAGACTGAGAAGAAGACTGAAAATATTGCAACAATTACAAATGTAACTCGTGATATAACAGTAACGGTGAACTCATGAAAGAACTAAAATTAATGAAAGGCAATGAAGCACTTGCCGAAGCAGCAATCCTCACTGGCTGCGATGGATATTTTGGATATCCCATTACACCTCAATCGGAAATTTTAGAATACTTAGCGTTAGAAGCACGAAAAAGAACGGGAATGGTTGTTCTTCAAGCTGAAAGTGAAGTTGCGGCCATCAACATGATCTACGGCGCGGCAGGAACAGGAAAGAAAGTAATGACATCTTCATCTTCACCCGGAATAAGTCTGATGCAGGAAGGAATTTCCTACATTGCTTGTGCAGAGCTTCCATGCTTGCTTGTTAATGTAGTTCGCGGTGGCCCAGGACTCGGGACAATCCAACCATCACAGGGTGATTATTTCCAGGCTGTAAAAGGCGGTGGGCATGGTGATTATAAGATGATTGTTCTTGCGCCTTCAACAGTTCAGGAAATGGCAGATCATGTTAAGCTGGGATTTGATCTTGCTTTCAAGTGGAGAAATCCGGTTATGATTTTATCGGATGGGGCGCTTGGACAAATGATGGAAAAAGTTCAACTTCCTGCTCAGTTACCTAGATCAACAGAAACTCCATCATGGGCAACTGTTGGTAAACCAAAAACCCGCGAAAGAAATATTTTAACCTCGCTTCATATTCAGCCGGATAAAATGCAGGATATAAATCTTCATCTGCAAAAGAAATACAGTGATATTGAGAAAGAAGAAATTAGATTTGAAAAATATGAGTGTGAAGATGCAGAAATAATTTTAGTCGCGTTCGGATTAGTTGCACGCATTTGTCAGAAGGCTGCACAGTTTGCAAGAGAAAAAGGTGTTAAAGTTGGTGTGTTTAGACCAATAACATTATTCCCTTATCCTTATAATGAATTAAATAAATTAGCCGATCAGGCTAAAGGAATTTTAACTGTTGAGATGAACGCCGGCCAAATGGTTGAAGATGTACGACTTGCTGTTAATGGAAAAATACCGGTAGAGTTTGTTGGAAGAATGGGCGGAATTATACCAACCCCGGAAGAAATTTTACATAAACTGGAAGAAAGATTTGTAGGAGAAATGGCATGAATGAAAAAACTATGACGGAAGAACAACATTTTACAGAAGTAATTGCAGAGGAAAGTATTTGCACAAATGAAAATTTGGTTTTTGAAAAAACAAATATTTTAACCGATACACCAATGCATTACTGTCCGGGCTGCGGGCATGGTGTTGCTCATAGATTAATCGCTGAAGCTATAGACGAACTTAATATACAAGATAAAACAGTTGGCGTTGCACCGGTTGGATGTTCAGTTTTTGCATACAACTATTTTGATATTGATATGACCGAAGCTCCTCACGGAAGAGCATCTGCAGTAGCAACAGGGATAAAAAGAGTACTGCCCGATAAATATGTTTTTTCTTATCAAGGTGATGGTGATTTAGCTGCAATAGGAACAGGAGAAACTATTCATACATGTAACCGTGGCGAAAATATTTTGATCGTATTTATTAACAATGGAATTTATGGAATGACAGGCGGCCAGATGGCTCCAACAACTCTCGTTGGGATGAAATCAACTACAACTCCATTCGGGAGAGAAGTTGAAGTGATGGGAAATCCCCTAAAGATTACTGAGTTGATTGCTCAACTGCCGGGAGTATATTATTGTACGCGTGTTGCAGTCAATACTCCCGTTAATGTCCGCAAAGCAAAAAAAGCAATTCTCAATGGATTTAAATATCAGGAGTTGAAAAAAGGATTAAGTTTTGTCGAAGTCGTTTCCAACTGTCCTTCGAATTGGAAAATGACCCCGGTTGATTCAAATAAATGGATGGAAGAAAATATGTTTCCTTTTTATCCGCTTGGCGATTTAAAAGTACCTGGAAAGGAGAATTAATATGCAAGAAGAAATTATCATAGCAGGATTTGGCGGGCAAGGTGTTTTATCAATGGGACAGATTCTTTGTTACAGCGGTGTTATGGAAAATAAGGAAGTCAGTTGGATGCCGTCTTACGGACCTGAGATGCGGGGAGGAACCGCTAATTGTATAGCAATTATCAGCGATACAAAAATTAGTTCTCCAATCGTTACAAAATTTGATACTGTAATTGCATTGAACCAGCCGTCATTGGATAAATTTGAAGCGGCAGTTAAACCTGGTGGGCTTTTAATTTATGAAGCGAATGCGATTATTAATCCGCCTACAAGAAGTGATATTGAAATTCTTGCAATTGAAGCTGCAACAGAAGCCTCTAAATTGAAAAATACAAAAGTGATGAACATGATTGTACTTGGTGCGTTTTTGCAAAAGAAGCCGATTATTAAGATGGAAAATATTATTGAGGGAATTAAAAAAGTTCTTCCTGAAAGATATCATCATCTAATCCCGCTCAACAAACAAGCTCTTGAAAAGGGAATGGAGTTGGCTCAACATATTGGAGTTACCGCATAAGATAATAAAATTGATTTGTATTTTTTAAATGGTATTAGTTTTTCCAGGAGATAAACCAATCAATTTTTCCCCTAATTAATTTTCCATACACTATGAAAAATCAATCCATAAGATCTCATCATTTAGTAATAATATTAGCCATCGTAATGACGATTGTTACAGGATTGCTGCTAATAGGACTTAACAAAACGACAGAAAAAGAAATAGTAAAAGAGTATAATAAAGAACAGCTTCATTCTGTTAAAGATTTTTCAAGTAATATTGAAACATACATAAATACCAGAGTAGAAGTAGTTGATCTATTATCATCTCTCTTAGCTTTCCGAAAATACGATTCGAAATTTATTAAAACTGAGATAAATCATTTTTATGAAAATGAAAAAGGAAATTTTGTAACTAAGTTGAGTCTATATGATAAAACCGGAACTATTATTTATTCCAGTAGTAAAGATATAATAGGACATAAATTAGCAGAATCTGAAATTTTTAGATGGGCAAAAAATCCGGAGAACAAAGGAAAACAATTCATATCGTCTCCAATCAAGGTACCAAAAGTAAAGGGTGATTCCATTCCTCACATACATTTTGTTATAGCAGTACCAATTTATAATGTAGCTGATATAAATGATAAAATGGATTCTTCTCAAAAGTTTTCAGGAGTAGTAACTGAAACCGTGGATTTTGATAAACTGCTTCAGACTTTAATTTCTAATCATCAATCAGATAAGGTTAAAGAATATCTTTGGGTTATGGAGAAAAATGGGACCTTATTATTTCATGCTGATCATCCCGAAATGGCCTTTGCTAATGTTCAGCAAAGGAATGAATCGTGTATGAACTGTCACATTTCTTTTCAACATATTGAAACAATGCGTTTAAAAAAAGAAGGGAATATAGAATATCAGCTAAAGAATAGACCGCTCAAATTAGCTAGTTATACAACACTCGATTATAAAAATATTTCTTGGACTTTGGTTCTTAATATGCCATCGGAGCAAGTAGCTGGTTTTATAGATGAGAATTTATTTCGGTCTTATCTTCTTCTTGGAATGATTGCACTTACATTTTTTACAATTTCATTTTTTATTTACCGCGGTTTCAAATTGAGGGTTAGAGCTGAAGAGGAAACTAAACAGCTTAGAGAAAAAAGTATTCTTAAAGAAAAGATTGAAGAATCGGAGAAACGTTATAGAAATCTTGTAGAATCTTCACCGGATGCAATAGCAGTACATTGTGGCGGAATACTTGTATATGCAAACGAAGCCAGCGCAAAATTGGTTGGTGCTTTTAAACCTGAAGACCTTATTGGAAAGCCTGCTCTTGATATACTTCATCCTGATTATCATGAACAAACTAAAAAGCGAATTGAACAAGTGTTGCGCACTAAACAACCAAGTGATTTGGCGGAAGAAAAATTTATACGACTCGATGGAAAAGTTATTGATGTTGATGTTATTGCTATTCCTACAACTTATAATAATAAAGATGCCGTGCAAGTTATTGTAAGAGATATTACAAATCGTAAGCGTGCCGAAAAAGAGATAAGAGTAAAAGAAAACAGGATGCGCATGATTGTTGAAGGAACACCTTATTTGTTTTTCTATACTCAGAATTCGGATGGAAGAGTCACTTATATTTCTCCTTCTGTCGAAAAGATCACAGGACATTCTGTTGATGAATGGATTAATCAGTCAAGTTGGTTCGTCACTGATAATAAGATTAACGAATATGCTAAAGAAAGAACACATGCAAACTTGCGAGGAGAATTTTCGCAAAAACCAATATTATTAGAAATTGAACATATTGATAAACATCCAATTCTTCTTGAAGTATATGAAAATCCGATAATTGAGAATGACACTGTTGTAGGACTTCAGGGAGTGGCTCACGACATTACTGAACGCAAACATGCGGAAGAGGAGTTGCGCACTAGGAAGGCATATTTATCAGCGATCATAGAAAACCAACCCGGATTATTGTGGTTAAAGGATACAAAAAGCCGGTTCCTTGCAGTGAATCAAGCATTTGCTGCTGCCTGTGGTAGACAAACTCCAATGGATGTTATCGGAAAGACAGACCTCGATGTTTGGCCCCGCGAGCAGGCAGAGAAATACCGAGCAGATGATGCTCAAGTGATGCAATCCGCCAAGTCAGTTTCGATTGAAGAACTGGTGTATAGCAATGGTGAAGCTAAATGGTTCGAGACATTTAAAACTCCTGTAAAGGATGCCAGTGGAAGAATTATGGGTACTACCGGATATGCTCACGATATTACTGAGCGCATTCGAGCCAATGTAGAACTTATTAAAGCAAAAGAAAAAGCTGAAGAATCCGACAAACTGAAATCTGAGTTCCTCGCACAAATATCGCATGAAATTAGAACTCCCCTAAATGCAATAGTCGGAAATGTTGAATACCTCGGTGAGGTTTTTGATGATAATATGGATTCTGATTCCCGTAATTGTTTTGAAGGCATTAATCTAGCTTCAAAAAGAATTATTAGAACTGTAGATCTAGTACTTAACGTTGCTGAGTTACAAACCAGCGGTTATAAACCGTATCTTAGTAGTATCAATCTTGATTCTGAAGTTCTGCAAAAATTATTTCATGAGCATCAGCTTTCCGCTAAACAGAAAGGATTAGAGTTTGTTTATAATTGCAAGGTAAATGACTGGAATACAATAGCAGATAATTACAGCGTTACACAAATATTTGCCAACTTGATAGATAATGCCATCAAGTATACAAAAAAGGGTAAAGTGGAAATACAATTAGATAAGAATGCAAATAACAAAATTATGGTTGAGATAAAAGATACTGGTGTTGGAGTAAGTAAAGAATTTCTTCCAAAGTTATTTGATCCATTCTTACAGGAAGATACCGGTTATACAAGATCTTATGACGGAAGCGGGCTTGGACTAACTTTAGTAAAGAACTACTGCAAAATAAACAATGCAACTATAGAAGTTGAAAGTGAAAAAAATGTTGGTTCAACCTTTAGAGTAACATTTAACAATTAGACTTTTTGGAATTCAACGCATACTTTCATAATTTTCCGCACAAAATTTTGAACAAAAGGATTAAAAATGGCTCATAATGAAGGGGTAATAGCTCAGGTTATAGGTCCAGTAGTGGATATTGATTTTCAAGACGGATACTTACCGGAAATTTACAATGCTATCAAAATTCCAAGAAAAAGTTTGGAAGGAATAGATGAAGACTTAATTGTTGAAGCACAACAGCATCTGGGTGAAAACAGAGTTCGTACAGTTGCTATGGATACAACAGATGGTCTGGTTAGAGGAATGAAAGCAATTGATTCGGGTAGTCCAATTTCAGTCCCGGTTGGCCCGGAAACATTAGGAAGATTAATAAATGTTATCGGTGATGGAATTGACGGACTTGGTGAAATTAAATCTAAAAAAAGATATGCAATTCACCGCCACTCACCTAAATTCGAAAATCTTTCTACCCGGCAGGAAATGTTTGAGACAGGAATAAAAGTTATTGATCTTCTTGAACCATATTCGAAAGGCGGTAAGACAGGTTTATTCGGTGGAGCAGGTGTTGGTAAAACTGTTATCATTCAAGAATTAATTCACAACATTGCGAAGCAGCACGGCGGTTATTCTGTATTCGCAGGTGTTGGTGAAAGGACAAGAGAAGGAAATGACCTTTGGATTGAAATGAAAGAGAGCGGAGTTCTAAATAAAACCGCACTTGTATTTGGTCAGATGAATGAACCGCCGGGCGCGCGTTTGAGAATTGGTTTAACAGGATTGGCTATTGCAGAATATTTTCGTGATGAAGAAGAACGCGACGTACTTTTATTTATTGATAACATTTTCCGTTTTACTCAAGCCGGATCAGAAGTTTCCGCTTTACTTGGAAGAATGCCTTCAGCTGTTGGCTATCAACCGAACCTTGCGTCGGAAATGGGTGAACTTCAAGAAAGAATTACATCAACTGATAAAGGATCAATCACATCCGTTCAAGCTATTTATGTTCCTGCAGATGATTTAACAGATCCCGCTCCTGCAACTGCATTCTCACACTTGGATGCAACAACAGTATTAAGCCGTCAAATTTCTGAATTAGGAATTTATCCCGCTGTTGATCCTCTTGATTCTACTTCCAGAATTCTTCAACCCGATATAGTTGGTCAAGAACATTACAATGTTGCAAAACATGTAAAAGAAGTTCTTCAAGCGTACAAAGATTTACAAGATATTATTAACATTCTCGGTATGGATGAACTTTCCGAAGAAGATAAAGTTACAGTACGACGTGCAAGAAGGATTCAAAGATTCTTAAGTCAACCGTTTCATGTTGCAGAACAATTCACCGGATTTCCGGGCAAATATGTTAAGATTGAAGATACAATAAGAAGCTTCAAAGAAATTCTTGAAGGTAAACACGATAGTTTACCTGAACAAGCTTTTATGTATGTTGGCACAATAGAAGAAGCTGTTGAAAAAGCTAAGAGTATGCAATAAGCCGGAGGCTTACAAGTAATAATGAAAGAAATTTTTGTTGAAATAATTACTCCATCAAAGAGTGCATTTAAAGGACAAGTAAAATCTATTACTGTACCCGGAACACTGGGGAATTTTCAAGTGTTATTCAATCATGCACCTATGCTAAGTACATTTGAAATTGGAAAGATAAAATTGAATGATACCAATGATAAAGAAATTGAATATGCTACAAGCGGCGGAACAGTAGAAGTTAATGATAATAAAATTTTAATCCTTGCTGATAGTGTTGAGACTTCAAACGAAATTGATGTTGAACGTGCAAAGAAAGCTTATGAACGAGCTAAGGAAAGATTAGCCGCAACTAATAGAGGTGATATTGATGTTCTTCGAGCTGAACTTTCATTGCAGCGTGCAATTAATAGAATGAAATTTGTGAATGCTGATTATTAGCATTTAGCTGTTTGCTTTTAGTTTAAAAGAAAAA
>VEPI01000076.1 GCA_012026935.1 Melioribacter sp.
AATTTTGAATTAACTTTTCAAACAAAATTCGGTAAACCAATTCATACAATTTTTTCATCAAAACCAATGGATGTTGAAGGCGAAAGCTGCCATGTAACAACTATGATAGATATTACAGACAAGAAAAAAACAGAAGAAGCATTAATAGCAAGTGAAGAAAAATTTGCCAAAGCGTTTCAATCCAGTCCGGATATTATTGTTCTCACGTCTGTTGTTGACGGACGTATAATTGAAGTTAATGATGCATTACAAAAAACAACTGGTTATTCAACGGATGAAGTAGTTGGAAGAACTTCAAATGAAATGAAGTTTTGGGCTAATACAGAAGATCGAGAGAGATATACGGAACTTCTGCAAAAAGACGGTCGTGTGCGTGATCTTGAAGTTGGTTTTCGAATTAAATCAGGGGAAATCAGAGATACTCTTCTTTCAGGTGGAATTATTCAATTGAAAGACGGGAAGTATATTCTTGGAGTGATTCGAGATATAACAGAAAGAAAACGAGCTGAAGATGAATTAAAAAGATCGCGTGAAGAACTGCGTTCTTTATCGGCGCATTTGCAGTCTGTGCGTGAAGAAGAAAGGACAATTCTTGCAAGAGAAATGCACGATGAAATAGGACAGATACTAACATCAATTAAAATGAATTTGTCTTTGTTGAACAGAGACATTGAAAAGAAAGAGAAGAATTTACCGCGGGAAGTATTTTCTAATGAAATAAAATCAATGTCGGCAATGGTAGACCATGCGGTTGTGAGAGTTAGAAAAATGATAACCGAATTACGTCCCGAGCTTTTAGATAAATTGGGACTTATCCCCGCGCTTGAATGGTATACGGAAGAATTTGGAAGAGAGACAAAAATTAAATGTAAATTTATAAGTAGCTTTGAAAAACTTTCGCTTGATCATCAAGTTGAGTTAACAATATTCAGAATTGTGCAGGAAGCGCTTACAAATGTTGCAAAACATTCCAATGCAAAACACGCTTCGGTAAAAATCGAAAAAACAGAAGATAGTATTTTGGTTACAGTGAACGATGATGGAAAAGGAATTGCCGTGAGTGATCTCCGAAAAGAAAAGTCATTTGGACTTTTAGGAATGCGTGAACGGGTAAATCTTATTGGCGGAAAAATTGATTTTATTGGCATTAAAGGGAAAGGAACAACGGTTAAATTAGTAATTGGTGTTACTTTGCTGGAAAAGAGTAACTCTAAAAACTGATCGTTGACCGCTGAATGCTATTCTAAAGAATTGTATATTTAAAATAAGATTACTGCGGGGAAGAAATGATTAAAGTATTTATTGCAGATGATCACACACTTATACGAGAAGGGATTAAAAATCTTATTGTTCGAGAAAGTGATATTAAACTAGTCGGCGAAACCTCAAATTCTTTCGAAGTTGTTGAACAAATAAAAAAAACAAAATGCGATATTTTAATTCTTGATCTTTCCATGCCGGGCAAAAGCGGTTTAGATGTTCTTAAAGAAATTAAAATGTTAGTTCCCGGAGTACAAGTTTTAATAATGACAATGCTGCCCGAGGATCAATTTGCAAAACGTACACTTAAAGCCGGCGCGTCGGGTTATATTACTAAAGACCGAGCAAGCGAGGAATTAATTACAGCCATCCGAAGAGTTGCGGCAGGCAAAAAATTTATCACTCAATCCTTAGCAGAAAAACTTGTTAGTGATCTTGATGATAAATCCGATAAATCACCTTATGAAATTCTTTCCGACCGCGAGTTTCAAATTCTTAAAATGATGGCAAAAGGAACTTCGCAAACAGATATTGCCGATGAACTTTCGATTAGTCTTTCAACTGTAAATACATATCGCAGCAGAATTTTTGAGAAGTTAAATTTTCATTCTAATGCAGAGTTGATCCATTTTGCAATCCAAAATAAATTAGTTGAGTGATATTATACTTTACCACTTAGACACAACGTACACTAAGAAACACTAGTGATTCGCTTTGGCGAATTAGTGCTCTAAGTGTCTTAGTGTTAATTTCTTTTTATCACTTACTCCCCTGTCGTATAATTACTACAACAGATTCAACTTGCTTGCTACACATATAATCCCCTTCATAATTTAATTTTCATATAAGATAAAAGATAATTCTATGAAAACAATTTTAATTGTAGATGATTCGCCAAGTCTAAGAAAGGATTTGAAAAAATTACTTCAGCCATTGAAGAATGTTAAAGTAATAGGCGAAGCCGTAGATTCAGATGGCGCTATTCGGCAATGCAATCAATTAAGCCCGGATTTTATTATTCTTGATATAGATTTAAAGAATGGAAGTGGAATTGATGTATTAACCAAGATAAAGAATAATTCTCCAAAACCAACGATTCTTATGTTTACCAATTATTCCAACAATGCATTCCGAAAAGCTGCAATGCGCCGCGGCGCAGATTATTTTTTTGATAAAACAAATGATGTGGAAAAATTGATTAGTACATTAATAGAACTATCTGCAAAGTAGAATCCCTCTCCGTCGTAAAAATACTACTTAATAATTGCCGTTTTACTACATCACAATCAATATTTACACTATACCAGGAATTAATGCTATGAGTTACTTTGCTTATAGAAATTTTAATAGGAGAAATTATGAACATACTAGTATATGATAATTCTGTTTTCGTAAGAACAATGATACGTCAGAATCTTTCTCGATTAAGTGAAACATTAAACGTTGTTTTAACCGCAAGTATGCCGTCCGTAATGGAAACTCTCAATGGTAATATTTTTGACCTTGTAATAATTGATATGGACAACTTGAATTCATCGTTCAATCAATTTATAAAAATTGCTAAAGGAACAAATCCTGACATAATTATTATTCTACTCTCTTCGTTTCCTAATGAAAAGATATTTCAAGTTTTCAAAAGCAAGGGAGTGGATTATTGTTTAGACAAAACAACCGAGTTTGAATATTTGCTGAATAAAATTGATTCGATGCTCTCCAATGAATATCAAATTAAAAAAGTTGTGGAGTAGGGGGTAAATAAAATGAACAAAGATTATAAAAATGATGTCATACAAAATGCTTCGGTGGAAAAAGACGAAAATTTTAAGTTTATGTTCGAAGCATTTAATGTTCCGATGGTGATCATTTCGCTTAACGGACAAATTCAAAAAGCAAACAAAGCATTTTGCGTATTAACCGGTTACGATGAAAATGCAGTTCTCAAAATGAACATCTCAAATTTCAGTCCGAAGGAAGAGTTTGAAAATAATTTTTCTGTACTAAAACAGCTGATTAGCGGAAAGATAAAATCGGTAAATATTGAGAAACGTATTTTTAAGAGCGATGGAAAAATTATTTGGACAAAAATTTCGGCGGTGTTATTAAAAGATACTTTCGGCAATGCAAAATATGTGGGCGCAATTTTGGAGGATATAACCCAGATTAAAAAGGCCGAGAAGCAATTAATAGAAAGTGAATTACAATACAGAAGATTTTTTGACGAAGATTTGACGGGAGATTTTATCTCATCACCAGACGGGAAGATATTAGTGTGTAATCAAGCTTTTGTTGATCTTCTCAAATGCAAAAGTATAGATGCAGTATTAAAAATCAACGCTCACGATCTTTATTGGAAGCCCGGTAACAGAGAAGAATTTTTAAAAAGACTTAAAAAAGAAAAGAAGATTACCAATATAGAGCTGGATCTTAAAGGTTGTGATGGGTCAAAAATATCTGTAATAGAAAATGTCTTAGGTGTATTTAATGATGAAGGAGAACTTATTCAAATTGTGGGATTCATTTTTGATATTACTATAAGAAAAGAAATGGAAAGTGCTTTAAGGGAAAGCGAACAAAAATTTCGAAGTGTGTTTGAAAACTCACCTCTCGGTAAATCCATGACCACGTTGGATGGGAAACTTCACATAAATCAAGCATTTTGTAATATACTGGGCTACACGTATGAAGAACTAAATAATATCAATTGGGAAGAAATTACACATCCGGAGGACATTGAGAAAAGCAGTTCGTATGTCAAAGCTTTATTAGAAGGTGAAATTGATTCTGCAAGCTTTGAAAAAAGATATATTCATAAAAACAAAAAAATAGTTTGGACCGAAGTAAACACAACTCTATTAAAAGATAATTCTAACAATCCGCTGTTTTTCATTACCTCAATGAATGACATAACAGAAAGGAAAAATAATGAAGCTGCACTACTTGAAAGTGAAAAGAAATACCGTAAAATTTTTGAGAATGTGCAGGACGTATTTTTTATAACCGATATCAATGGAATACTAACAGATATAAGCCCCTCAATAGAGCGGCATACTGAATACACTCTTAATGAATTGATTGGGAAACATGTAGGGCAATATTATTACAACAATGAAGACCGTTTAAAATATCTTAATATGTTTAAACAATTCGGTGAAGTAAATGATTTTGAAACACAAATGGTTACAAAGACCGGCAGAATAGTCTATGTATCAATGAATGCACATTACCGATACGATAATGATGGCAACATGATTGGAATTGAAGGTTCGTTAAGAGACATTACCGAAAGAAAAAAAATTGAGAAGTCATTGAAACAATCTGAAGCTAAATACCGGGAAGTAGTTGAGCAGGCTGTCGAGAATATTTTCACTACCGATAATCAAGGATATTTTACATATGCCAACCCGGCAGCATTAAAACTTTCCGGATATTCAATGGAAGAACTTTCGAAGTTAAAATTTTCCGATTTGGTTATTCCGGAATATCAAAGACTTGTTGCTATTACATATTTCCGTCAGTTCCTTGAAAAAACACCAGTTACTTACACAGAATATCCATTCAAAACAAAATCCGGTGATATTAAATGGTTTGGTCAAAACGCAAGATTAATAATAGATAACGACCATGTAAAAGGTTTTTACGTTATTGCTAGAGATATAACAGAGCGAAGACATGTTGAAGAGAAATTAGAAAAGAAAACAAAAGAACTTGATTTGTTTTTCTCAAATTCACTCGATCTTTTATGCATTGCAAATACTGAAGGATATTTTCTCCGCCTAAATCCTGAATGGGAAAACACACTCGGTTATAAATTAGATGAACTTGAAGGAAAACAATTTATAAATTTTGTTCATCCAAATGATGTTGAATCAACACTCGATGCAGTAAAAACACTTTCCGAACAGAAAGAGGTTACAAGCTTTGTAAACCGTTACCTCCACAAAGACGGTTCATTTAGATGGATAGAATGGAAATCATATCCTTCAGGCAAAACAATTTATGCTGCTGCAAGAGATATTACCGAACGTAAAAAAAATGAAATCGCTTTACAAGAAAACGAACGCAGACTTAAAACATTGTTTAGCAATCTGCCCGGTATGGCATATCGTTGTTTAAACGATAAAAAGTGGACAACGGAATTTATAAGCGAAGGATGCAAGAAATTAACCGGGTATTCTTCTCACCAACTTGTTGGCAATAAATCAATTTCATACAACGATATAATTTATCCCGAGGATAGAGAACTTGTTTGGAATGAGGTTCAAACCGCAGTTAAAAATAACAAACCGATTGAAATTGTTTACAGAATTATAACATCGGAAAACGAAATTAAATGGGTATTGGAAAAAGGAAACGGAATTTACAATGAGACCGGAACTTTAATAGCGCTCGAAGGATTCATTTCTGATATAACTGAACGCGTTAAATTTGAAAGCGCCCTAAAAGATAGTGAAGAAAAATTCCGCAGCATATTTGAAAACTCTCCTGTAGGCAAATCTCTTACAACGCTTGACGGCAAGTTTTACGTTAATCAAGCTTTCGCCGGTATTTTAGGATATTCCAAAGAAGAGTTATCAAAAATGAATTGGGAAAAAATTACCTACCCTGATGATATTCTCAAAAGCAAGCAGATGGTGGATAGCTTGCTTAATCGCGAAATAGATAAAGTTCACTTCGAAAAAAGATACATTCATAAAACCGGTTCCATTGTTTGGGTAGATATGCATGTCAGCTTACAGAGAAACCAAGAAGGTAACCCTCTCTTCTTTATAACCAGTGCTCTTGATATAACCGAGAAAAAGAAATACGACGAAGAACTTTTCACTTCCCGGCAAATGTTGAAATTAATACTTGATAACGTACCTCAAAGAATTTTTTGGAAGGATAAAAATTATAAATACATGGGATGTAATAAACCATTTGCTGCGGATGCCGGCTTAAATGATACTAACGAAGTTATTGGCAAGGACGATTTTGAAATGTCATGGAAAGATATTGCACATCACTATCGAGCTGATGATAAAATAGTAATGGACACTAATACTCCAAAACTTAACTTTGAGGAACCTCAAACTCATTTTTCCGGAGCAGTTACTTGGTTAAGAACTAATAAAGTTCCGTTGCATGATAAACACGGAAATGTCGTTGGAGTTATTGGCACATACGAAGATATTACCTTAGCTAAAAAAGCTGAGGAACAAATTTTGTTGCTTTCGCGTGCTGTTGAAAAAAGTCCCGCTTCAATTATGATAACGGATGAGGCCGGGAATATTGAATATGTAAATCAAAAATTTATGGATTTAACCGGTTATTCATTGGAAGAAATCAAAGGAAAAAACCCGCGGATATTAAAATCTGGAATGACTTCAAATGAAGATTATAAAGAACTTTGGAAGACAATTAAGTCTGGCAAAGAGTGGCGCGGTGAATTTCAAAATAAAAAGAAGAACGGCGAACTTTACTGGGAATCAGCAACAATTGCTCCTATCAAAAACGGCAAAACCTTTTTCCTTGCAATTAAGGAAGACATTACCGATAAAAAAATATCGGCAACCTTATTAAAAGAAAGCGAAGAACGATTTGAACAAGTTACTTCCAGTGCCGATGAATGGGTTTGGGAAGTAGATGCCAAAGGACTTTACACATACTCAAGTAAAGCAGTTGAAAATATTCTTGGCTATTCTCCGAAAGAAATAGTGGGCAAAAAATATTTCTATGATTTATTCGATCCGGAAATACGAGAAGAGATTAAAGAAGAAGCATTTTCTATTATGAATAGGAAAGATATCATTCGGAATATGACAAATCTTAATCTGCATAAAAATGGTTCCAAAGTTTATTTGGAAACAAACGGATTTCCGATAATCGATTCAAAAGGAAATGTTACAGGTTACCGCGGTGCAGATAAAGACATAACCGAACGAAGAAAAATCCAGAAAGAATTGATTACAGCAAAAGAAAAAGCAGAACAATCAGATAAGTTGAAAACCGAGTTCCTTGCCCAGATGTCGCACGAAATTAGAACTCCGATTAACATCATAACCAACAATGTAGATTTTATAAAAGAAGAACTCGGAAACCAGGTCGGTGCTGATAATGAAGAGCTGTTCGACAGCGTCACATTATCTTCAAGAAGAATAATCAGAACAATTGATTTAATTTTAAACATGTCTGAAATTAAAACAGGTCTATATAACCCACTCTACGTTAATATTGATCTCCATTCGGAAGTGCTGGAAAAACTTTTTAATGAACACAGGTTGTTTGCAAAAAATAAAAACATTGAATTGAGGTATAGTTGTAAATCGTCAAACACAAAAATAAAAGCAGATGAATACAGCGTAAATCAAATATTTGCAAACTTAATTGATAACGCATTGAAATATACCAAACAAGGTAAAGTTGAAATATTATTTGATAACAACCTCATGAAAGAGATTTTTGTTCAAATAAAAGACACCGGAATTGGAATGAGCAAAGAGTTTCAACTAAAAATGTTTGATGCTTTTGTTCAGGAAGAACAAGGATATAGCAGAAGCTATGACGGCAACGGACTTGGTTTAGCACTAACAAAAAAATATTGCGAATTGAACAACATTAATATTAATGTAGAAAGCGAAAAGGGTAAAGGAACAATTTTTACGCTTACTTTTCCAAAATAGTTTTTGGAGAAAATAGCCTTCAAAGCCTACTCATTGTAGCTATTCGGCAAACTTGAAGGTTTCGCATTAAAGCTCAAACATCAACCGTAAGTAACCGTAGCTTGAGTTACTGGTTAAATCCCTCGAAATGTTTTTATTCATTATCTCTCTGTAGAGAAAATCGAACACAAAATTGCGATACGGTTCAAATCTAACATTAAAAGTAAAAATATTT
>VEPI01000112.1 GCA_012026935.1 Melioribacter sp.
ATAAAAAAATCCCGACTTAAGCCGGGATTTAATATCTATATACTAACGACTAAATACTTTGTACTAAACCAACGATTCCTTCGATCTTCTAAACGAAGCTGTAATAAATCCTGCAACCATTGTAAGTACACCGATCCAAACTAAACTGATAAACGGTTTAATGCTTGCATCAATAGTTAAAATTTCTTTTGGTGCTGTTGCAGCAGATTGTCCTTTACTAATTGACGAGAATAATAAACTTACTTCTGCATTTGTAGCGTTCATTGCAGTAATTGAAATTTTCAAATCCGCATCTTTAATTTCTACTGGAAAATAAACCGGTCCTTGTCCTTCATTTTCCATATACGGTTCAACTTTGTAATCTTTGCCTTTGTAAGCGATTGTTATATCAACACCAATTCTAAATTTGCCTCCGCTTTGCATCGCAGACATATCTTTCGGAAGAACAAATTTATTAAAAGTAATCTCTTTACCTTCGAATGAAACTTTGTCTCCGCCTTTCATTGTGGCAGGTGTACCTTGTTGATTTTCCTGACTATCGGAATAACTAACCGGAGCTACATAGAAATCTTTTGTAAGTCCTACTAAAATATCCGGCTCGCGCATTAAGCTGTTGTTAAATTCTGCAATGAACATAATTGGAGAAACAACACGGACATTGTTTCCATCCTTCACCTCAATGTTCATATGATACTTTTTACCGTTGTCAAAAGGTGTGTATCCTACAAAAGTTAATTCATGACCAAGCACATTTACTTTTTGACCCTTCACTAAATCAACTTGTTTTTGCTGCGAATGACCTGCGGTAGCAAGTACACCAATTAAGAAAAGAGAGATACCAATATGTGCAACATAAGCACCAAGATGTGTTTTCTTTCCTTTAAAAATTTTATAAGCAATTTCCGTGTTAACAAAAAACGCAAATGAAGAAGAAAGAGTTAATATGATTAGCATTAGTCCGTGTACCCCGCCAATAAAAATAACCAGCAGTGTTAAAACAACAGTGGAAATTACCGCAAACTGTGATTGCTTCCATAACTGTTTGCCTTCCGTATGTTTCCACTTTAATAAAATGCTCATTCCGTTTAGGAATCCTATAATGATTGCAATGGGAAGATTCAATTCATTATAGAAACTTGTTTGTACAGTTGTGCCAAAAATAGGAGCTGATGTACCTACAGCAACTATGATAGCAGCGGCTATCAACGCAACAGAGCCGGTAAATAATGCAAGCTCGCGTGAAAGAACATTTTCTTCAAATGTAAAATGTTCGGTGAGAAATTTCCATCGGTAAACAATTCCGCCAATACCAATAACGGTAAACAAACCGAGAAAGATTATTAGGAAAAGATAGACTGCCATGCCGGGTTCAGCAAATGAATGTACTGATGCATCTCCTAGAATTCCGCTGCGGGTTAAAAATGTACTGTAAAGAACAAGAATGAACGTCATAATGCTTAAGATCAAATTTGTTTTTACAAATCTGCTTCCACCGCCTTTCTCCTGGGTTTTCTTCTGGACTAAAATTGTATGAATAGATGCAACACCAACAATCCAAGGAACAAGACTTGAGTTTTCAACAGGATCCCATCCCCAATATCCGCCCCAGCCCAGAACTCCATATGCCCAGTAACCGCCAAGCATAATTGCTAATCCCAGAACACACGTACCTGCAAGAATCCATGGCATTGCTTGTTTAACCCAGTCGCGGTATTCATTTTTAAGAATTGCGGCAAGTGCAAATGAAAATGGAACCGCAGACATTGCAAATCCGGTAAATAAAATTGGTGGATGGATCTGCATCCAGAAATTTTGAAGTAATGGATTTAGTCCTTTGCCTTGAATAATAAAATCATTAATGGAAATATTATTTGCTACCAATGCAGCATGCAGCTCTTTTCCCATTTGGACAAATTGTTTGTTCGCTTGCGGATCGGTGAAAATAAAACTTTGAAGAGCAGGCAAAGATAGAAACGCTTGATTAATGTTTTTCAGATCTATAAAATCATTTTCCAACCAGATAAAATTGAATGGAGACTTAAGAAGCGGGCTAACCATAATTAATAAAAATGATAGCACAAGAGAAAAAATCATCATGACTCTAGGTTCAAGGTCTCCGCGTTTGGAAGTGTAATCCAACAGAATCAGACCGATTACAGCAGTGAAAAAAGTCCAAAGCATAAAACTGCCTTCTTGACCCGCGTAAAAAGTAGACATAAGTAATCCTGTCGGAAGATCGCTGCCGCTGTAATTGTAAATATATTTATACTGATACTGATGAGTTAATACTGAATAAAGTAATAAAGCAGCAGATGCAATGACCATAACAGCAGTAGTATGAAAACCTATTCTTGATAAAGACAATGTATTTTGATAACCTCGATAGGTTAGATAATACATTATTACCGTAAACACTCCTGCTAATAATCCAAGAGTGAGCAAAATATTACCGATCATAAAATCTCCTAACTGCTACTCCTACGAGTTAGCTTTTTTTCCAGCTTGATCTTGATATTTTGATGGGCACTTAGTGAGAATATCAGACGCGTGAAAATTTCCGTCATGATATTTGCCGGTTACAACGACACTTGTTGATGATTCAAAGTTATTAGGAATTGCACCATGATAAATTACTTTCATCGTGTTTCCTTCGGGGTCTTTCATATAAAAAGAAAAAAGATTATTAGTTTTATCTATCTCATAATTTCTTTCTTTAACCCAGCTTCCCGTTGCTTTTACTGTTTTACCTGTTTGCATAACTTTTGCAAAACTGCTTTCGTACTGAACATTAGTTTGTGTAAATAAATAAATCATCACAGCAAGAAATACAATTATGATAGCTCCGCCGAACATATATTTATTTTTCATTTAATTATTTCTCCTTTAATTCTTTTTCAATTGCTTTAAGTCGTTTATCTGTATTAAGAAGGAATAAAAATATCCCCGCCCATACAACAAGAACAATAGCTAATACAATGTATATTGAATTCTTTTCTAGAAACTCTACTAATCCGCCTTCCAAATTTTACCTCAAATTAATTTTTTAGAAAGATTTTCTTTAATAATTATTGCCTGAGACCTGACTTTCCACATCCAAAAATAAAGAATTGTAAATGCTATTAACGATGTAAAAAATACTAACCTCATATTGCCATTCATTTTAAAATCTACAACCGGACTTGTTCCCTGAACTATTTTTCCCGTGTTGGGATCAATTTCCAAAGAACCGGGATGTAAACCCAGCATTATTCTCGGCATTATGAAAATAAAAAACGGTACAGTTAAAAATGCAATTATAGAATAAACCGCCGAGAGACGTGCACGTTTATCTTCATTCTCAATAGCTGAACGAAGAGCAAAAAGCGAACCATAAATTAATAGGAGGATGAAAATGCTAGTTTCCCGGGGGTCCCAATTCCAAAATGTTCCCCAATTAAATTTAGCCCAAATAGAACCTGTAACAGTTGCAAGAATGCAGAAGACCATTCCAATCTGCAATGAAGCCGATGATTTTGCATCGTCATCTAAATTTTTCTTTCTCAAATACTTAATACCATAAACCATCGCCATTAAAAATGCCAGTACAGAAAGCCATGCAGTAGGTACATGGAAAAAAATTATTTTCGCTTTTTCTCCGAGACCAGGTATTATAGGAAATTGCATCCAACCTTGTGGGTGTTCAACAATTGGGAATGAAATTCCGGTAATTATTACAAAGCACATCAGGACAAAAAGAACTATTTTCCAAATCATTATTACGCTTTCTTATGATAAATAATTTGTAATTAATAAATCGCGATTCAAAAATAGGCAATTGAGCCTTGATATTCAAAAATGTAAAATGTACTCAACAATGTTAATTTAAGTATAACTAAATAATGTTGAAATCGTCTAATATTGTAGAAAAATCACGACAAACCATTGCCTAAATCAAATCCAATAAAGAGATTATTCGATCTCTACACAAGTGATCTAAGTGCAGATGAGATCAACCGCTTAATTAAACGCGATGCCGGAGAAGTTTATGAATTCTTTGCAAAAGATATACCAAAACCTGATCCATCCAAAAATAAAATTATCCGCGGATTTATTTTAGCAAGAAGTTTATTCAATGCTTTTTTGTTGAAACTAACTCCGGCGAGAAGAATTTTTTACTTAGCAGCTTTATTATTTTTTATTGTAGGGTATTCCCAACCTTCACCTGCATATTTGATTCTTTCTTTTTTAATTTTCAATCTACTTATAGCGTTTGAACTTGCAGATAAACTTTCTGCAAAAAACGAACTTGATGTTGCACGTAAGATTCAATTCGATTTAATACCTAAACATTCTTCAACCATTTTCAATTACGAGATCGTTTCTTACTACGAACCTGCCCGTGAAGTTGGCGGAGATTACTTTGATGTAATTGAATCGAATGGACACTACTATATCGTAGTTGGAGATATTTCGGGTAAGGGAATGGCTGCGGCTCTTTATATGGTGCGTGTTCAGTCCATCATTTATTTATTGCTGGATAGCTTATCTGATGTTAGAAACCTGCTAATAAATATCAAAAAATATTTTTCTAAATCATTACGCAGAGAATATTTTCTTACACTATCAATTGCATCTATTGAAAAAAACGGAAAGATAAATTTTGCGCGTGCCGGTCATCCGCCTGCTTTGTGGTTTAAGAATGATAAAAAAGAATTTGAAGTTGTTTGCCCCAACGGTATTGGTATTGGTTTGAATGATAAAGGTGTTTTTGAAAAAACATTAGAAGAAATTTCATTTCAGCCGTGTGAGAAAGATATTATCTTTTTCTATACCGATGGGGTAAATGAAGCTATGAATATTCTCAGAGAGCAATTCGGAGAAGAAAATATTAAACGGATCATTAAAAATAATTGTGAAAAGTCAGCTGAAGATATAAAGAATTCGTTACTAAATGCCGTCACCAATTTCCGTGGTACTGCAAATCAGAATGATGATTTAACTTTTGTAATTTTAAAAGCTAATCATTCTGAAGATAAATCTTAAACTCTTCATCATCGGGCCTTAGTTCATCATACATTCTTTTAAGTGAGTTGTAAGCTGTTTCACTACCTCTCTGAGCGGCGTGGCGGTAATATCTGATTGCTGCTGCTTTGTTTTCTTTAACTCCAATCCCCTTTTCATAACATAAAGCAAGTGCGGTTTGAGCAAGTATTGATCCTTCATTTGCGATATTATGTAATGTTGCAATCTCATCAGTATAATTTTTTACAACCGTTGAATCAAATAAATTACTCATTATAATTCTAATTGAAGCTTCTTTGCTTCCAAGTGCTTTCGCTGTTTCCCAATATTGAATAGCTTTTTCTCTATTTTTTTCAACCAATTTTCCCGTTGAATATAATAGACCGAGTTCAATTATTGACGAAACATGTTTTTTCTCAACAGCTTTCTTAAGGAAATCCAGTGCCTGTTGATTTGACATTTGGTTATCGAATCCAAGAGCAGAAATACCTGCCCAGGCATACATTGCGTTTGGATCACCACGATTTATTTTTTCTTTTAATGTATTGATTAATTCTTTTGATTGGATCATTGTAAATAAATACTCTCCGGCTTTCATCGAACCAAGCCTGTAAGCCCGTAAATAATTTACGGCTGCAAGTGTTAAATCTTTTTCGAACACGGTTCCGCTTTCGTATCCTTTTCCGATAAGCATTAAAGCTTCCGGGCTGCCGCTTCCAGCTGCGAATTTTAATAAACTTACCGCACTTGAATCTTTCGGCATAGATTGTTGTTGTAATTCATCTAATCCTAAAAATTTTTTTAGTTCGGAAGGTTTTTTATTGAGAACCTTCGAGATGATATCCTCTTTTTTATCTTTTCCTTTTTGTTCATCAAAATCATAAAAATCTAAATCCCAATTAGGATCTATAACGGATGCCATTTCATCAATTCTTATAGATTGTTTTTCGTTAGAGTTAGCAGCAGAATCAATGACGGGTGTAAAACCGCTTTTCAGTAATTGTTGTATTGCTTGCTTCGCAGGAACGTAATTGGCTTCTGCCGAAAGTCTGAAATATTTGTAAGCAATATTTAAATTTTTATTTATAGTTAGATTGTCTGTATAGATTAATCCGGCTGCAAATTGGGCTTCAGGCAATCCTGCAGAAGCGGCACTTTTAAAATTTTGAAAAGCTTCAAATGGATTCCACGGTACACCTATTCCGTTGTACAACATAATGCCATAATTAAATTTTGCTGATGGAAGATTTTGATCAACAGCTTTTCGGATCCAATAAATTGCTTTAACAGTATCAGCAGGAAATCCGTTACCCAACAAATAACGTAACCCTAATTCGTGTTGTGCAAATGGATCGTTACGATTGGCCTCGGTTACTAAAAGATAACCGGCTATTAGTGAGTAAGAAGGATATTTTGCTTTGATAATAGGATATGTTCTCGGAGTGTTTTCTTTCAGAGCTTGACTTCGTGTTGAATCTTGAGCAAACAGAGACGTGTATATGATTAAAAATAGAAATATAAAATAGCGCAAAATCTTTCCGATGAATTGTGCCCGTAATATATTAAATGAGCCACTTCTTTAAAGAGAAATAATTTTTCCCATCCTTCGTAAAATATTTCATCTCATCCATTAGTTGCTCAATAATATAAAGACCCATCCCGCTCTCAGGCAAATTGTTAATGTCTTGCGGATCAAAGTCTAGTTTTGAAACAACTAAATTTTCTCTAGGCAAACCTTTATCAATAATAATTATTTCGAAAAAATTGGAATCTTTTTTTACTATAAGATCAATAGACTTAGTAACATCATTATTATATGAATGTTTAATTACATTATTAAGAGCTTCAGTTAAACAGATCTCCACTGCATTACTTATATGCTGTTCAATGCCATGCAGTTCCAGAAAAAAACGAATCTGTTTATTAACTAATGCAACATTTCCGTAATCGCTAACAATATTGAAACTTTGTTCAACCACTAATTCAAATCCTCATTTCCCTTGGCAATATAAAAAAGAGTGATATAAGTCCAAAGTCCAATCAAGGATGAAATTTGTTAAGGTAGGACTAAATGAGATAGTTATAGTGTGATTGGAATTCTAATCAAGTCCTTTGAAAAAAATGAACTTTTCAAATATTTTAAACTATTTTTTTGCATCCGGTTTAATTTTACAAGTAGATATCCCGAACGGAAGATAAACCGGGCACCAGCCTGTTGATGCTGTAAAAAGCGGAATAATACCCAATAAACCCCACCAACTTTGATACAAAATGCCAAGTGCAATTATTACTAAACCAAGTACTAATCGTAAAACTTTATCTAAACTGCCAACATTCTTTTTCATAATAACTCCTAATTACTATTGATATGATGCAATTGGAATCAAGAAGATTCCGAAAAATTTCTTTCACTTAATACATAAAAAAGACGACGGCATTAGCGTCTTTTAATATTAAATAGATTTTTTATAACATCTTCTCCGTTTGTGTAATCTGTTCTCAAAAAACCGCCATTGAGCTTGAATCTTTGGATTATCTTCCAGCTCTCGGTTGGTTTCTACTTTGCGGATTTTGTTCCTCACAAAAACTTTATTCGTTTCGTTTATCAGCATTGCATTTACACCTTTATTCTGTAACTCAGGGCGCACTGCCGTTAGATACAAATCTACATTAGGATTATTCTTCATTGCTCTTAAAATATGAATGAATCCGAATGGAAATAATTTTCCTTTGCCTTTTTGAACAGCAATTGAAAGCGATGGCATGGTAATTCCAAATGCTGCAACTTTATTATTGCTGTCTAAAATAATTGGGACGTAATCCGGTTTGATAAATCCGAAATATGCTTTTACATACATATCAATTTGTTTATCGGTTAATTCAACAAAACCAAAAAGATCTTTATAAGCTTCGTTTATCAAATAAAAAATTTCCCTGGCATAAGGAAGCATCTCTTTTGCCTTTTTAACTTTTAAAATGTGAAGATGATTTCTTTCAGCTACTGCATCAGCTATTCGCGAAACTTTTTCCGGTCCGGAAACTGTCGGATCAAAGTTTACTAGGAACTCAATCCAATCCGCATCTTTTTCAAAACCAAGTTTCTCAATATGTTTTTTATAGTATGGATGATTGTAAATTGAACCGAAAGTACTGAGCTCATCAAATCCCTCAATCAGCATTCCTTCTCCGTCAAGATCCGTGAATCCAAGCGGACCATGAATTTTATTCATTCCTTTTTCTTTAGCCCAGCTTATAACTTGTTCGATTAATTTCTGTACCACTTGCTCATCATCAATAAAATCAATCCATCCAAATCTTGCAGACTTTTGATTCCACTTCTCATTGTATTTGTGATTAATTATTCCTGCTATCCTTCCAACAATTTTGTCATTTTTATAGGCAAGCCAGTATTTTGCTTCGCAAAAATCGAATGCGGGATTTTTATCTTTTCTCAATGTCTTAAGTTCATCGAAGATTAGCGGCGGGACCCAATATTTATTTTCTTGATATAGAGAGAATTGAAATTGAATAAATTGTTTTAACCCACTTTTTGTATTTACTTCTTTTAGAATTATGCTCATCAATAGCTCTTGTTTATTTTTTATTACTAAAAATATTCTGAAAAATCATTTCAAGAATTGGAAAAATCTATAAATGAATTTGAGTAACACATTAAATAACATAAAGCATAATTCAAACTACAGTTTGTTTATTGAAAATATAATGAATTAATAATTTCAATAAAATATCTACACGGTTAAGATAACATTTTTCAATTTGGATGAATAGAAATAAAAAACCCCGATTCGCCGTAAGCAGACCGGGGCTATTTTTTTAACAATCTTGAAAATTATAATTCGTCATATCCTTCTTCAATTCTTCTCTGCTTCTCTTGGTCCATCATTTTGCCTTTTGTATCTACAAGACGGTATGAAATACCAAGATTAACTATTCGTGAATCGAATTTCCTTGTATTGATCATATAGTAATTTAGTCCGGTGGTTTCAGTGTTAAACTTACGAGAATTAAACAGATCCGAAATTCGCAGAGTAAATGCTAATCTTCCATCCATAAAATCTTTTCTTACCATTACGTCCATCGAATACATTTCTTTCATTTTTGTTTGAGCTGCAGATCCGCCAAAGAACATTCCGCCGCCCATATCTCCGCCGCCTCTTCCGCCAGTATTTAACATTATTGACGGTGAAGAATAGAAGAACATCATTTGAAAAATAAAACCATCTGAAATTGTCATCGTTGAACTTAATCTTGCGCTCCAGCTGTAACTACCGGTTTCACCGCCGAGTGTTCCTAAATCATCAACACTGTTATTGTAATAAGAAATATTTCCGTTTAGTCTCATCCAATCTGTAATTGGTGAATTAGCGACAAACTCTACTCCGTACGATTTACCTTTTGAAATATTTTGGAAAGTAGAATACGTTACTCCATTTGGCATGAGTGTGCTTATCGTACTGATTAAATTTGTACTTAATCTATAGAAAAGATTTGTTACCAATGAAGTTTTACCAAGTGTTTTTGTGTAACCAAGTTCTAATGCATTATGGTATTGCGGTCTTAAGTCAGGGTTACCTTTAAAAACATTTAATGAATCAGAACGGTCTTCATATGGATTTAGTTGTCTATTCTGCGGGCGGTCTATTCTCCGGCTGTAACTTAATTGGATTTCATCCAACCCGTTAAAATCATAACGCAAGTGAACTGTTGGATAAATATCAAAATAATTACTCTCGTAGGTTTGATTAGTTACATAGCTCATTCCTTTAACAAAAACTTGCTCGGCACGCAGACCTATTTGAGTTGTAAAACTTCCAAGTGAGTTTGAAAAAATTCCATAAAGTGCATGTACCTGTTCTTTATAATTATAATTATTATTAATCAAATTACCTGCACCCCACATTTGATTAGAATAATCCCAATTCAAATAGTCGTTGAACATTGTCAAATCTTTTATCTGGCTGCGTAATCCGGATTCCAATCTTCCCCAATCTCCAAGAGGTTGAACATAGTTAGCTTGGATTAACCATAACTTGTTGGCATTATCAGAAAGTGATCTTTGCAAGGTGGAAGTTTGATTAGGAATAAAATACAACTGGGAAATTTTTGAATCACTGTTCATAGAGCTTTGCGAATACATAACATCGCCAGTTAATTCTTGATTTTTGTTCTCATAGGTTTTTTTATAACTCAAAGTATAATTACCTGAGCTATTGTTGCGTACACCATCAGAAACTCTATTAAACTGGCTTTGAATATTATTCGGATCAGTGTAATTAATATTTCCGATTGTACTTCCGTTATTCATATCTCCAAATCTGAACTGTGCTGAAAGAGTTACAAATTCTTTATCTGCTAAATAATAATCTGCACCGATATTTAAACTGTGATTATTCATTCTATTCTGATTATCTGAATTTTGATCAAGTGTAGAATTAATATTTCCGTTTTGTGATGGAAAAGAAGAATTTCTAAGTGTAGTTCCTCCTCCACTCATGTTAAAAAATCTGCCGTCGTAACTAGAGAAAACATTAAAATTGTCTCCACGCAAATTCAAATTAACAGAAGAATTATATCTTCCTTTTGTTCCTGCGTTACCCATTAATGTTCCGTTAACGCCAAGATTAGAATTCTTTTTCAATATAACGTTAATAATCCCGGCTGTCCCTTCAGGATCATATTTTGCTGAGGGATTAGTAACAATTTCAATACTCTCAATTTGACTGGCCGGAATTTGTGAAAGAACATCCGAACCGCTAAAGCCTGCTAACGCTGCTGGTCTTCCATCTACTAAAACATTTATATTGGTGTTTCCTCTTACTGCAACGCCGCCGTCTGCATCAACAGAAACTGAAGGAATATTTTGCATTACATCAACAGCAGTTCCACCTGAGTTGGCCATCAATTTATCAACAGTATAAACTTTCTTATCTAGATTTGAAGTTAATGCGTCTCTTTGAGATTGGACTACTACCTCATTCATATTAACGTTTTTCGGTCTTAATTTAATTAGTCCGTATGTAATTTCGGTTTTGTTCGGAATAACAGTTAGAGAATCAAATCTTTTTGTTGAGTAACCGATATAAGAAACCTTCATAAAATATCTTCCGTACATAACTTTGGATAATTCAAATTTTCCTTTTTGATCAGTCACAGTTCCATTTGCAACTGTTGAATCTTTCCATTTATAAATTACAATGTTTGCATATTCGATCGGTTCAGATGTTTGTGCGTCTATCACAGTACCGCTAATTTTTCCGATTGGTTGGAATTGCGAAGGATTCATTCCACCTTGCTGCATTCTCTGCTGAGCTGAAAGCTCTAATGATAATACCAATACAATCGTAAAGAAAAAGAGCTTTCGAATAGTTGTAAAATTTTTCATGTTCTCCTGCTTTCGTGATTATTAAAAGTTGTTCGTCATTGAAACACCAAAAATATCTATTTGGTTTAATTTAGATGACATCAAATGATTATTGTTTCCTTCATTTAACTTTTTTTAACAATTTTTTTTGAATATACGTTAAGATAGTATGCAGACGCCTTTAATAATTATTGTATTAACTAATGATGAGAGTGAGAGGTTTGATCTTTGTTTTACCAGAAGAAGTTTTTTTTCTTCAATATAATTTCGGGCTTCCAATTTATAGAAGTAAACGCCGCTCGGAAGATTTGACCAATCGAATTAAGAAAAAGTTAATAATGTAATTGATCAAGGGCAATTAATTGAAGTGTTGCCTGCTTATAGTATTGTAATAAGTATCAATTATTTCATGTTTCGCCGTAAGGAAAGTCTGTTTTGTTCGTCTATATCTATCATTAAGAATAGCAGTTAGAACAGAAGTAGGCTAAAAAATCTTTCTAAATGTAAGTTGAATTATTGCTAAATAATTTTTGTTATCATTTAAGTAAAACCGACTAACTCAATAAGGGATTGTCATGAAAGAAATTAAAAAAATATATTTACTAACATTTCTATTTTTAATCGGATGTAATTCCAACTCAAAAAATAATTTATCAACAGCAGATGTAAATGCTCAGTCAAAAATTGAGGGTAAGATGAACGATCAAAATAAATATGAAGTTGCAACTTTCGGCGCCGGATGTTTCTGGTGCACTGAGGCAGTATTTCAAAGATTAAAAGGAGTTGTTAAAGTTGAAAGCGGTTACAGTGGTGGTTCAGTTCCAAATCCTTCCTATGAAGCTGTCTGCACCGGAAAAACGGGACATGCTGAATGCTCACAAATAACTTATGATCCAAAAATAATTTCTTATAAAGAACTGTTGGAAGTCTTCTGGAAAACTCATGATCCGACTACGCTTAACCGACAAGGTGCCGATGCTGGAACACAATACCGCTCAGTAATTTTTTATCACAACGATGAGCAGAAACAACTTGCAGAGAAATACAAAAATGAGTTAGAGTCCGCTCAGATTTGGAGCGATCCTATTGTAACAGAGATAAGTCAACTTAAAAACTTTTATAAAGCGGAAGATTACCATCAGAATTATTACAACCAAAATGGCAACAAACCATATTGCAGTTTTGTAATTACACCTAAGATTGAGAAATTCAAAAAAGTTTTTGCTGAGAAGCTAAAGAAAGAATAGTTAACAAAATGTCATTCCGGCTTCTGCCGGAATGACAATACTATTTTTTCAATATCAACTTAAACTATTCGTTAAAGATTTTTCTTCCAGAATTCCAGCATTTTATTGTAAAGATGAATTTGTGCCGGGCGGTCGGAAATTCCGTGTTGTCTCATCGGGTAAATCATTAAATCAAACATGATATTTGCTTTTATCAGCTCATCCATAAATGCATACGCATTTTGGATGTGAACGTTATCATCATAAGTACCATGAACGATCATCAATCTGCCGTGTAAACTTTTTGCACTTTTTACCAGAGAAGTTTTATCATATCCGTCTGGGTTAACTTCCGGGGTTTTCATAACTGACTCAGCAAACTTTGAATCGTAAAAATGCCAATCGGTAACTGCGGCAACTGCAATTCCAGCTTTAAATTCTTTCGAGTGAGTCATTGCATTCAATGTAAATGTTCCGCCTCCGCTCCAACCCCAAACCCCGACCCGCGATGAATCAATATATGATTGTTTCTTGAACCATTTAACTCCATCAACCAAATCATTCAGTTCAACTTCGCCGCCAAAATTTCTATCAATTAAATTTTCCAATTTTTTACTTATTGCTGCCGAGATCCGCGGATCAATCAATGCAACTAAGAATCCGTTATCTAACAAAACTTGATCGTAATAAATTGAGCCGCGCCATTTATTTAATACTTGCGGCGCCGATGGTCCACCGTAAACGTAAATAATTAAAGGATATTTTTTATTCGGATCAAAGTCTTTAGGTTTCATAATTTCTGCCGGAAGCGGAAATCCGTCGCGTGCCGGGACAGTAAATTGTTCCGGTCGTTGTAAATCAAGAGAAGCTAATTTATCTGAGTCATAGCCGGCAATTTGCTTAACAAGCTTTCCATCACTTTTGTAAAGAGTTAGAACAGGTGGTGTTTTAATATTTGAGTAAGTATCCAGATAATATTTTAAATCAGAACTAAAATTGATTGCATGAGTTCCTTCTTCTTTGGAAATACGTTTCATTCCCGTTCCATCAAACTTAATGCTGTAGAGATATTTTTCTGTTGCTGATTTTTCTTGTGCAGTGAAATAAATAATTTCATTCTTTTCATCTACAGCGCTTATTGATTTCCTCACCCAAAATGCCGAACCGCCGCTTGCAACAACAGCCCAATCTCCTTTTGTAACTTGATTAATCAACTTACCTTCATCTGAAAATCTGTAAATGTGTGCGTAACCGCTTCGTTCTGATACCCAGAAAAATTCTTTTCCATTTTTAATGAAATAAAGATCGTCCGAAACATTCACCCAGCAAGGGTCAGTTTCTTTCAATATCAGTTTTACTTTTCCGTTCGTGCAGTCTGCAAAGAATAAATCAAGTTCATCCTGCATTCTATTCATTGTCTCGATAGAAACCTGTTTACTTCCGGGCAGCCAATTTACACGGATAATATACTCGTAAGGATTGTTTGAGAAATCAAGCCAGGTTGTTTTTGCGGTTTCTATCTCAGCAACACCAACTTTTACAACCGGATTAGTTCCACCTGTTTTTGGATATCTTTGCTTGATAACGTTCGGTACTGCTTGTTTAAAATCAGAGTAGTACATAATGCTAACCGGTGATTCATCCGTTTGCAAATAAGCAATCGCTTTGGAATCGTTCGACCACCAATAAGCAACATCCCTCCGTCCGAAAACTTCTTCCCAATAGACCCAGTTCAAAGTTCCGTTAAGCAAAGTTTCCGTGCCGTCGGTTGTAATTGCCTTTTCAGTTTTGGTTTTAATATCATAAACAAAAATATTGTTGGTTCTTACATAAGCAATTAGTTGTCCGTCAGGTGAAAAGCTAATGTTCTTCTCATCTTCTTTTGTATTAGTCACTTGTTCAAAAGAAGCGCTTTTCAGATTGAGCAGAAAAATATCGCCGTCAAAAAGATAAAGAGCATTCTCACCGTTTTTATCATATGAATTTGGCTGCATTAATATTGCGGGGGTTTTTTCATGAAGAATATCTTTTAAACTCTCCAGAGCTTTTTTCAAATCAAGTGCTGGTTTAGTGGCTGTGGTTGATGGATCGAATAACTCAATTGTTCTTTGATCAGCCGGCTTACGCGGATCATACATCATTGCATTACCATTTCCAAGCCACTGAACATTCGGTAACTGCGTAATTGATTGTGCTTCCGGTGAATATCTCCACTCAATAGAAAGTTTTTTCTTCTCTTGTGCTGATACAAGTATAGAAAATATTAACAACAGTATTAACACGCTCTGCAATCTTCGGTGAATTTGTAACATGATTGAACTCCGTTTTATTTTATTTCATTATTTGATCAATACCATCTTGCTGCTTATTACCTTCCGGTTATGCGTTATCAAATAGAAATAGACCCCTGAAGTAACTTCTCTCTCAAAATCGTCCTTACCGTTCCATATAACAAAATGCTCACCGGCGTCTTTTTCTTCTCTTAATAACTCCCTTACTTTTTCTCCAAGTAAATTATAAATAACGATTGAGACATTTTCGCGTTTGGACAAAACAAAATTTATAGTTGTGCCGGGATTAAATGGATTCGGGTAATTACCCTTTAGCAAAAAGTCGGTTGGCAATTCCTTTTCATCTTTTACATCAGTTACAGATAATGTTTGATGGAGGTAAACGTAAGGCGAATCAATTATCGGAATTCCACCTTTGAACTTTGCAAATCTTATGTCTAAGGCATGAATTCGTTTTTCTTCCTTCATTGAGAAAATAAATAAGGAATCATTTTTTATGTGAGCGAATAAATTTCCGTCCCTATCAAAGCTATATGAAGAACCGTAATTACTTATTACAACTTGTTTATTAGTGAAAGAATTCGTGCTGAGATCAAGATTTTCTTTTACCAAATTGCCGCTTTCAATATAATATAGATTTCCGTTTACAAATCTCCACTTAAACCATATAGGAAGTATTAAAGTGTCCCCTGCGGGTTTCAATCTTTTAATAATAGAAATCTTATTATTTTCAAAAGAGGATAAGCAAAATACTCCCCATACATCACTCTGATATAAATATAAATTACCGGTTATGTAATTGATTTTAGAAGGACCCCCAAAACTTTGGTTATTATTATCCTCTATGCTAATCTCTTGATCAAGTTTAAGAAGAGGTGATATTGAAAAATCTTCGAGATAGTAACTAAATGTATACGGCGTCCCTTCGAGAACTACTAACTCTTTATCACCTACTTTACCAGCAAAGTGAATCACTGCTTTGTTATTAACTTTTTGAAATTGGTATAATGAATCGTTCCTTAAAAATACGGCTGCACCTCTTCTGCCGTAATAAATCCATACACCTGCAGAAGTTTTTCTTATCTGCGGGTCAAAATAATAATACGAACCAAGATTATCGTAACCCGGATGATCTTCAAACAATAAACGGCTGTTTCCGGTGGCTGTATTATACAAATGCCCGTTAATCCATGGATAATGAGATACTCGGTCCTCACCGGAACTGTTAAATAGCAAATATGTTGTGGAATCATGGACAAAAACATTTGAACATCGTGTCGAATATGTTTCACCTGAATCATTTCTACCAACCCAATTCCAGAGAGTGTCGCTTAAATCAATGTTTGGTTTCGTAAAATTAATCCGTAACAGATTCCCTCTCGTTTCCGAAACCTGGCTATACTGAATACTACATAAAATAAATAGAATGAATACTGCTTTTAAAACAATAATTCTTTTCATTTTGAACCCCCTTACATTTGAACATCATCTAACCGGCACGGGCCAAACAGGCAAACTTTCGTGCCCTTCTTCATCAACTGATTGAACAGCAAAGAAATAATTGTCTTTAGAATAAGGTAAAGTAATTTCAGTTTTATCAGTATAAAATTTCTTCTCCCAGAGTGGTTGATAAGTTTCCCGCATCAGAACTAAATATCCTTTCGGTGTTTTTCCTTGCGGTGCCTTCCATTTTAATGTTGTTGAATTTGTAAGTCCGCTAATAACAACTCCAACATTTTGCGGAACATCTGGTGCTGATGAAAGGCTTGCCAGCACAGCAGCATTCACACATGTTATTTTACGTGCGTATTCATAATCAATATTCTCCGGCAAATCACCAAATTTAATTCCGTTTTCTTCTCTAACATTCTGATGCTGGTAATTGTAATTCTCATTCATCTCGCAGAAACGTACTGCAGTAAATCCTTGTCGGTTAAACGGTGTGTGGTCCCCGCCGCGTAAGAACCTGTCGTTTCTATAAATTAATTTCACTTCAATTTGATCAACATATCGCTCGCCAATTTCTTTTATGTAACGCGCAAGCTGACGGGAGGGGCTGTCATTTTCTGCACTTGTAGATTGGCGAATATTTTTCTGAGCATCGGTTTCCGAAAATGGAATAGCTTCACTGAACACACGTACCTGCATATTATCACGCAGTAAAGTTTCATTTGAAAAAGTATTACCGATCATATCGTTATTTAACATTGCTACAACATTCCAGTTTTGTTCCTTTGCTTTTTTTGCAAGAAAGGTTGAACCGTTCAATCCTTGTTCTTCTCCGGAGAATGCAACAAAAATAATCGTCGCAGGAAAATTTCTTTTACTCATCACTCGTGCAAGTTCTAGAACAGCAGAAACTCCTGAGGCGTCATCATTCGCACCGGGGGCTGTTCCAACAGAATCATTTGCTTCACTGTTACGTGAATCAAGATGACCTCCGACAATAAAAATTCTTTTATCGTTCGGATCGGTCCCTTTAAGAGTTGCCATAACATTTGTCAACAAGGTTTTTCTAACTATTCTTCTTCCATCGGGTTCCAAAAAAGTTGAGTCGAGTTTCACTTCCAGTTTTCCACCGGAATCTTTTGAATATTTCTCGAACTCACTCTTTACCCAGTTACATGCAGCACCAATTCCTTTTTCTTTATCATTTCGAGTGCTTAAAGTATGGCGCGTTCCAAGGCTAACCATTTTACGAACGCTGCTTTCAAGATTTGCAGAAGAAATTTCTTTTATCATTTCCATCATTTGTGAATCTTTATAAGAAGTTGTCTGTTGTCCGTAGTCAGTTGTCAAGTTAATAAGAACTACTGCAGTAATGAGAAGTATTTTATATAAGTACTTCATAATTTCTCCCAACTATTGAAAAATTAATTTTGGAATTTGATTACAAAATACGGTGATTTTCTTTTGTAGAAAAGACAAAATGTTTTTTGTCAATGAAGAAAAAACCTTTGAGCCGTTTTATAAATCCTTTATTTTGAACATTAGAAATCATTTCATAAGGTGATAAAATGAAAAAGCTTTTTTTATTTTTTATTACTGTCCTCTTTTCTTTTAACCTATTGTCGGCTCAATCAGAACAATCAATTCCACTAAAGGACGGATGGAAATTTAAGGTAGGTGATAATTTAGATTACGCAAAAACCGGATTTGATGATTCTCAATGGAAAGGAATTCAAGTAGATAAAATTTGGGAACAGCAGGGCTACGATCCGCTTGATGGTTATGCCTGGTTTAGAATCAAAATTTTAATTCCATCTTCATTAAGGAATAACTCATTCCTAAAAGACAGTTTGAAAATATTTCTTGGTAAGATTAATAATTTCGATCAATCATTTATCAATGGCACCATTTTCGGTATCAACGGGAAAAATGTAAAAGCAACCACTGCAATTGATACAAGTTTTCTTAACGCGCCAACTATACTTTGGGATTACAACCGTAGGTATACACTATCCGTTGATGATCCAAGAATTTTGTGGGATAAAGAAAATGTAATTGCCGTTCGTGTTTACGATCAAGGTGGACAAGGGGGAATTTACACAGGCAACGCAGCAATAAGTATGGTTCATATCGGCGAATATCTAACACTTGATTATGGGCAAGTTCCTTTTCTTTTCAAAAATAAAACCGCTTCAAAATCTTTCACAATAAAAAATACCGCCGATAAACTTACGATCAATGGAAAATTTATTATCAGAGCTGAAAATAAACTGACGGGGAAAATTATTTATGAACGATCGGCCGAACTGCAGCTAAAACCAAAATCATCAAAAGATTTTAGCTTTAGTCTGACCAATCAAGATCAATCAAGCTATGTGAATTATATTTTTGAATTCGCACACAATAAAGAGCAAATTACTTTTAAGGAAGAGACTCCCTACATACTAACTCCGGCTTCCTCTCAAGAACCAAAAATTAACGGCGCTAAAGTTTACGGACAGAGGCCTAACAAACCATTTCTTTACACAATTGCCGCAACCGGTGCACGACCAATGACATTTGATGCTGTTAATCTTCCTTCCGGATTAACTATAGATAAAAAATCCGGTATAATAAACGGAAAGGTTTCTGATAAAGGTGAGTTTAAAGTAACACTCGTTGCAAACAATAAATTCGGAACAGCAAAAGGCGAATTAAGAATATCTATCGGGGATCAAATTTCTCTTACTCCTCCAATGGGTTGGAATAGCTGGAATGTTTGGGGTCTAACGGTTGATCAAGAAAAAGTTATAGCATCAGCTAAAGTTTACAAAGAAAAAGGTTTGATGAATCACGGATGGACATACATAAATATTGATGACGGCTGGGAAATTGTCGGCAATTCACCCGATCTAAAACGTGATGCAGAAGGAAATATTTTATGCAATTCAAAATTTCCAAACATGAAAGCATTAGGTGATAGCATTCATGCTCTTGGTCTTAAGTTTGGAATTTACAGCTCACCCGGACCACTTACTTGCGGCGGATACACTGCAAGCTATCAGCATGAACTTCTTGATGCAAAATCTTTTGCTTCATGGGGAATTGATTACTTGAAATATGATTGGTGTTCGTATGATAGAATTGCTAAAGATACTTCACGCGTTGAAAGGATCAAACCGTACACTGTTATGCAAGATGCACTTAAGAAAATTGACCGCGATATTGTTTATAGCTTATGCCAATATGGAATGAGCAATGTTTGGGAGTGGGGCGGTAGTGTTGGCGGTAATTTGTGGCGAACTACAGGCGATATTACAGATACATGGCAAAGTTTGAGTGAGATCGGTTTTAGCCAAATTGAAAATGCTAAATATGCAAAGCCTGGTAATTGGAACGATCCTGATATGCTTGTTGTCGGTTGGGTTGGTTGGGGACCAAGTCTTCATCCGACAAAATTAACGCCGGATGAACAATATACACACATTAGTTTGTGGAGTTTACTCTCTGCCCCGCTTCTCATCGGTTGCGATCTAACAAGACTAGATGATTTTACTTTGAACTTATTAACTAATGATGAAGTGCTGGCAATAGATCAAGATCCGTTGGGTAAGCAAGCAACACCGAAAATTAAAAAAGATAATATTCAGGTTTGGGTTAAAGAATTAAACGACGGCAGCAAAGCAGTCGGAATTTTTAATCTTGGCAACAACTCTGAAAAATATAGTCTTAATCTCTCTGATATTAATATTATTGGAAATGTTAGACTTCGTGATTTGTGGCGCCAAAAAGACCTTGGCTTATTCAAAGAAAAATTTGAAACTGTAGTTTCTTCACATGGAGTTGTGTTGATAAAAATATTTTAGATGAACCTTTTACTCTAATATTGAGTTATATTTTATAGGATTTATGTATATTTACAGCAGATAGTTTTTAACATTGTAAGATTTTAGAAAAATTAGAGGGCTTACATTTTAGACAATTGTAAGTCCTTTTTTGTTGACCATTCATCATACGTAGACTTAAAAACATATCTGAATCAATTATCATATTTTAACAATTGGAGAAGTAGTGAAAGGGATAAGAAACATAGCCATTATAGCGCACGTAGATCACGGTAAAACGACCTTAGTTGATCAAATATTAAAACAGTGCAGCATTTTTAGAAAGAACCAGGTTGTAAGAGAAAGATTTTTAGATTCCAATGATCTGGAAAGAGAACGCGGTATAACAATCCTTGCTAAAAATATCAGCATACCATACCAAGATTATAAAATTAATTTGATTGACACACCGGGGCATGCAGATTTTGGCGGCGAAGTAGAACGTGTTTTGAAAATGGCTGACGGTGTATTGCTGCTTGTTGATGCATTTGAAGGACCAATGCCGCAAACAAGATTTGTTCTTGAAAAAGCTTTAGCGCTTCATCTCAAACCGATTGTCGTAATCAATAAAATAGACAGGGCTGATAATCGTCCGGTAGAAGTTCTTGATGAGATTTATGATTTGTTCATAGATTTAGATGCTAATGAAGACCAACTTGATTTTCCCGTAATCTATGCCAGCGGTAGAGAAGGCTGGGCAGTGAAAAATCTAAAAGATCCGCACACGAATATCAATCCACTTTTAGATTCAATAATTAATGATCTTCCATCACCCCCGGTATTAGAGGGAACGACTCAGATCCAAGTTACTACGCTCGATTATAGTGATTATGTAGGAAGAATTGGAATAGGTAGAGTTTTTAGAGGAACATTAAAACGGGAAGAAAAATTATCCATTATTAAAAGAGACGGTTCAATTCACGATACTGTTCCAAAACAAATATTCGTGTTTGACGGTCTTACTAGAACTGAAGTTGATGAAGTTCAGTGCGGAGATATTTGTGCCATCGTTGGAGTTGAAGATATAGATATTGGCGATACGATTTGTGATGCATCAAATCCCGAACCGCTTGAAATTATATCAATAGATGAACCGACAATAAGTATGACTTTCACTGTTAATAATTCTCCTTTTTACGGTAAGGAAGGAAAATACGTTACATCTCGTCAGCTTAGAGACAGACTTTATAAAGAATTAGAACACAACGTTTCTCTCAAGGTTCAAGATACAGCCTCGCCTGATTCGTACAAAGTTTCCGGTAGAGGAATTTTACATCTTTCAATATTAATAGAGAACATGCGGCGCGAAGGATATGAACTTCAAATCCGTGAACCAAAAGTAATTTACAGAGAGATTAAAGGAAAAAAAGCAGAACCTATCGAAGTTCTTGTTGTTGATGTTCCTGCCGAGCTTGCGGGAAAAGTTATTGAACTTGTTGGTCAACGAAGGGGCGAATTAATAAAAATGGAAACCAAAGGAAATTTGAATAAACTTGAATTTCATATTCCAACAAGAGGAATTGTTGGTCTGCGTACAAAAGTCTTAACTGCAACTTCGGGCGAAGGAATTATGCACCACCGATTTTTTCAATATGAATATTTTAAGGGCGCAATAAACAAGGTTACAAGCGGTGTATTGATCTCGATGGATGAAGGGCCTGCAACAGCTTATGCTATTGATTCTTTACAGGACAGAGGTAAATTTTTCATTGATCCGGGCGATATAGTTTATAAAGGACAAATAATCGGTGAGCATACAAAAGAAAACGATATTGAAGTGAACATTCAACGTGGTAAAAAGCTTTCAAATATGCGTGCTTCAGGTTCCGATAAAGCTGTTAAAATTACACCGGCGATAAAATTCTCATTGGAAGAAGCTTTGGAATATATTTCCGAAGATGAGATGGTTGAAGTTACGCCAAAATCTATTCGTTTAAGAAAACTGCATTTGGACCCAAATGACAGAAAAAGATATAATCTTGGAAAGACTATTTGATATAATCAAAAAGTCCTCTAATTTTAGGGTAACAAATTCTTACTATATTTGGTAAGAATGTTTTATCATCAAAAGGAGAGCAACACAGTATGGCAAAAGGAACAGTAAAATGGTTCAACGACAAAAAAGGGTTTGGTTTCATTACTCCAGAATCTGGACCAGACGTTTTTGTACATCATTCCGCGATTCAATCAGATGGATTTAAAACTCTAGCTGAGGGCGATAAAGTAGAGTTTGAAATTGTCGATGGGCCAAAGGGTCCGGGAGCAGCTAACGTTAAGAAAATAAAATAATCTTTTTCAGAACTTAACAAATAACTATCCAGTGATTTTCAAAAGAAGAGGCAGACTTAAAAGTCTGCCTCTTTCATTTTTGCTTCAATAATTGTTTCTTGACTGCAAATAGAATAATTTGTTTTTTATAACAAGATAATTTTGAGAATAGCGGAAATGAAAAAATACCGGAACAAGTCCCCCGAAGAAGTGATCAAGTTGGTTACCACAGAAATTATCGAACGAGCAATCAAACTCGGAAACAAAAAAAAACGATCTATTTTTATTAGCATCACCTCGGGCGGAAAAGGAACAGATGTTTTAACACTAAATCCCAAAACAGCAGAAGGCAGAATCAACTTAGAAAAATTTTTCACTCCAATTCGCAGACATTATACTTTCTCCGGTCTCGGTTCTCCCGAAGAAGCTGACGCAATAAATTGGAGAGTACTAAATCTTCCGTTTTCTAGAAGAATATTATTAGTTGTTCAAGTAGGAATTTCATTTTTTCTAAAAGGCACACCCGGTAAAAATAAACTTTATAGATGGATGGGTGCACACATTGGAAAAGGCGCCGAGATAATGCAGATGGTCTGGCTTGATCATTTCCGACCTGAACTTATTTTTATTGGAGAAAATACATTACTCGGAGCCTATACTCAACTAACAGTTCATGCATATGAAGGATCAGGAAAATTTCGTTACGGAATTATTGAGATCGGTAAAAATTGTACAATTGGTGCAGGAACCGGAATGGGACCGATACAAATTGAAGATAATTCCCGGACATTACCCGGTACAACCTTGTCCCCATATTTTTCTGTAATAAAATCCGGTTCTATTGTAGGATGGAATCCGCCCAATGTGAAAGAACCAAAGACCGAAACTGAAAAATTGTTTTAATTAGTTTGTTTTTTCCCCAGGATTTTCTGAAGAACCAACATAGTATTTACCGGTACGACTTGACAAACTTTAATCAATAATCTATTTTTACGCACTAATTTTTGATAATATAAATTCCGCGGTAGCTCAATGGTAGAGCATGCGGCTGTTAACCGCAGGGTTGCAAGTTCGAGCCTTGCCCGCGGAGCCCAAAAAAGCCCTAAATTAATTTAGGGCTTTTGTATTTATAAGCTGCCTTGTCTACAAATTTCAATCATGTTCGGGTTGTCTATATTTTCTTAATTAATCTTATATTCTAACACAGAAAAGAAATCTTTTAGTAGGCATATGCATGAATGAAACCGATGAATTAAGAAAGAAAATACAAACAGCTTTTAAGAATTGGGAAGACAATATTTATAAAAAAACAATATCCCAAACACCAGAGCAACAAAAAGAATTTACAACGCAATCATTCACAAAGGTTAAGCCGCTTTATATTCCCGGTGACAACGAATTAAAAAATTATAATGAAAAATTAGGATTTCCGGGACAGTCTCCTTTCACTCGCGGTGTACAAGCATCAATGTACCGCGGAAGATTCTGGACAATGAGACAATATGCAGGATTCGGAACGGCAAAAGAATCCAATGAGAGATACCGCTATTTACTATCACAAGGGCAGAGCGGTTTATCAGTTGCATTCGATCTGCCAACTCAAATTGGTTACGATAGCGATGATAAGATGGCATTTGGCGAGGTCGGAAAAGTTGGTGTTGCAATAGATACGCTTGCCGATATGGAGATTTTGTTCGATCAAATACCGCTTGATAAAGTGTCAACATCAATGACAATTAATGCACCGGCTTCCGTTCTTCTTGCAATGTACATAGCGGTTGCAGAAAAACAAGGTGTTGCAAGAAATAAAATCAGCGGTACTATTCAGAATGATATCCTAAAAGAATATTTCGCTCGCGGTACATATATCTTTCCGCCAAAACATTCAATGCGTCTTATTACAAATATTTTTGAATTCTGTTCAAAAGAAATTCCGAAATGGAATACAATTTCAATCTCAGGTTATCATATACGCGAAGCAGGTTCCACTGCTGCTCAAGAAGTTGGATTCACTCTGGCAGACGGAATCGCTTATGTTGAGGCCGCAATAAAGACAGGTTTAGATGTAGATGAATTTGCAGGACAACTTTCTTTCTTTTTTAATGCACACAATGATTTGCTTGAAGAAGTAGCAAAGTACCGCGCCGCCCGCCGTTTATGGGCAAAAATTATGAAGGAAAGATTTGGAGCTAAAAAAGATAAATCACAAATGCTTCGATTCCATACACAAACAGCGGGCTCAACTCTTACGGCTCAGCAGGTTGATAATAATATTGTCCGCGTTACAATTCAAACACTTGCCGCTGTTCTTGGCGGAACACAAAGTCTCCACACTAATTCCCGCGATGAAGCTCTCGCACTGCCAAATCAAGAATCAGTTAAGATTGCATTACGTACTCAGCAAATTGTGGCCCATGAAAGCGGAGTAATAAATACAATAGATCCGCTAGCCGGTTCATATTATGTTGAATCATTAACAGATCAAATAGAAAAAGATGCGGAAGAATATATAAGTAAGATTGACGCAATAGGTGGAATGATTTCAGCCATTGAAGAGGGTTATGTTCAAACTGAAATACAAAAATCCGCTTACCGTTTTAATCAAGAACTGGAACACAACGAACGAATTGTAGTTGGTGTTAATAAATATCAGGAGGCTGAAGAAAATCACACTGAATTATTAAAGATCAATGAAAAAGTTCAGCGGGATCAAATTGAATCCTTAACCAAGATCCGTTCACAAAGAAATGATAAAATTGTAAAAGAAAAACTTGCAGCATTAAAAACTGCCGCACAAAGTGATACTAATCTTATGCCATTTATTCTTGATGCAGTAAAAGTTTATGCAAGTATCGGAGAAATCTGTAATACCATGCGTGTTGTTTTTGGTGAATATAAAGAAAGAGTAGTAATTTAATTGAGAATTTAGAATTGCGAATTGAGAATTTTTGAGGTAAAAATGGAATTAACTCATATTGAACATATTGGCATTGCAGTTAGGAATTTGAATGAATCAATTAAATTTTATGAAACTGTTTTGGGATTGAAATGTTACTCAATTGAAGAAGTAAAAGATCAAAAAGTTAGAACTGCTTTTTTCAAGATTGGAGGAACAAAGATTGAACTGCTTGAGTCAACCGAACAAGACGGGCCAATTGCAAAGTTTATAGAAAAAAAAGGTGAGGGCATCCATCATATAGCCTATGCCGTAAATAATCTTAATGGAACACTTAAAGAATTAGAGTCAACCGGAATTCAATTGATAGACAAAGTACCACACAAAGGTGCGGAAGGTTTGAATATTTCATTCATCCATCCAAAATCTGCAAACGGAGTTTTAATTGAGTTGTGCGAGTTAAAAAAATAAATTTAATTACAATTTATTGTTTCAATTCAAACCCTTCAGATTTAGCTATATAAGCCGCACACGTAATATCACCCGTAACATTCAAGACTGTTCTGCACATATCAAGAAGCCGGTCCGCACCAAGAATAATTGCAATTCCTTCCGGCGGAATATTAACCATTGAAAGAACAATAACTAAAAGCGGTATTGAACCTGAAGGCACACCAGCTGAACCAACTGCAGTTAACACGCTCATAATCACTACGATCAATTGTACGCCAAGAGATAAATGAATACCGAAGACCTGAGCTAAAAAAAGAACAGTTACACCTTCAAACAGTGCGGTACCGTTCATATTCATAGTTGCACCTAACGGCAACACAAAACCGGTAATCTGCGAGGGTATTCCAAGATTATTCTGTGATACAGAAATTGTTGTTGGTAAAGTAGCACTGCTTGAACTTGTTGAAAATGCAGTTAACATAACAGTCTGAACTTTTCGGAAAAACAATAAAGGATTATACCGTGAAAAAGTTTTTACTAAGATCGGGAATACTCCAAACTGATGTAATGCCAAACCAAGCAAAACAGTAACGATATACATACTCAACGCAACAAGTAAATCAAAACCGAATCTCGAAGTAACGCTGAAAATTAGTGCAGCTACACCAAATGGCGCTAACTTCATGGCAAGGTTTATCACAACAACAGTAATGTCATTAATCCCTTCCAACAATCTAATTATTGGTTCAGCTCTCTTTTTATCAATTATAGTTAATGCAATGCCAACTATTAAAGCAATAAATATTAATGCAAGCATATCAGGATTTGGTTTTGCTATTGCAGAAAAAGGATTTCGAGGAATAATATTTACAAGAGTTTGAATACCGAACTCAGTTTTTTCAGTTGTTTCTTTTATTTGTGTAGCTTGTTCTTTATAAGTTGATAATAATTGAGTTTTTGTTTCTGCAGGTAAATAATCTCCGGGACGAATAAAATTAACAAGGATTAATCCAATAGTAACTGCTAATGCAGTAACAAGTAAAAAATAACTAATTGTTTTAAACCCGATTCGTCCAAGTTTTTTTAGATCACCTATTTGTGCAACTCCCAAAGAAAGACTTGCAAATACTAATGGAATAACCATCATTATAAGAAGGTTCAAAAATATTTTTCCAAGCGGATCACTTATGTAAATTTGAACAATATTCAGAAAAGGAGCTGCAGCAAAAAAAACGTTGCATAATACTCCGGCTGCCGCACCAAAAACCAATCCGATAAATATTTTTGAATGTCTGCTCATTGGATTTCCTTAAAATTTTTGAAATATGAACTATCTCTTAAATATTATTGAAGTGTTCACAAAGACTTTAATCGCAAGATAATAAATTAAAGGCACTTACATAAAATTAAAAGAATATCTTTGTTAATGTGGCTGTAATTAATAATAAAAAATGTAACAATAAATCTCTTTTTCTTAAATGATTTGTTAGATATCTTTAAAATAAAAGATGAAGTTTATATGAAAAAATATTTTATTTTTTTCTTAATATTCTTTCTAATTCACATAATAACGCGCGCTCAAGATGGGGGCGATTATTGTTCCGAAGGTAAGATCAGTTCGTTTTCAAGATTAAGTAAACTCTCTTCCATACAATACCCCGGTGACAGCAATATTGATGTTACATATTATAAACTTGATTTGCGGGTATACATAAATCCCAACTCATTAAGCGGAATTGTAACGGTTAAAGCAAAAGCTGCGTCACAAAATCTTACGACATTTTATCTTGACCTTGTTAATGCGCTTGCTGTTAGTTCTGTAAAACTAAATGGAACCTCTCTTACTTTTTCACAAGCGAATAACCAATTAACAATAAACCTTGATAGACCCTATAACCTTAATGAGGAATTTAGCGTAGAAATATCTTACGGCGGAATTCCAACAAGCGGAACGGGATCAATCAGCAACGCATCATTTTTATTTACAGATAAAAACCTTAGCAATAAAGTAGTTGTTGCTTCTCTAAGCGAACCATACGGTGCAAGAGACTGGTGGCCGAGTAAAGATACGCCTGCTGATAAAGTAGATTCATCTGACGTTTGGATCACCGCTGATCAATTTTTTGTGTCTGTTTCAAACGGTTCATTGGAGTCCATAGTTGATAATCCTGATGGAACAAGAACTTATAAATGGAAAAATCATTATCCAATTGCTAATTACTTGATCTCAATAGCAATGACAAATTACCAAACAGTCGTTGATCAGTTTGAATACCAATCCGGTAAATTTCTTCCCGTAGTACATTACTGTTATCCGGAAAGATTGGATAGCACAAGAAGAAAAGCAGTAGCAAAAACCATTGATATGCTGAGAATATATTCGGAGAAATTTGGTCCTTATCCTTACTTAAAAGAAAAATACGGACATGCGGAATTTTCTTGGGGCGGCGGGATGGAACATCAAACTGTCACTTCAATGGGCGGCGGTGCTATGGGTTCTGAAAACACTATTGCTCATGAGCTGGGTCATCAATGGTTTGGCGATAAAGTTACCTGCAAAGATTGGCAAAACATCTGGTTGAATGAAGGATTCGCATCTTACTGTGAATGCATTTATAGAGAAGCTAAATACGGCACATTGGATTTTAAATCTTATGTAAATAATTTCATGAATAATACGAACAACGGCGCTAAAAAAGCTGTCGGATCAATTTATGTTCAGAACATTTCAAGTGAAAATGAAATTTTTAATTCTGCTAGATCATATAAGAAAGGCGCTATAGTTCTTCACATGCTTCGCGGAATTGTAGGTGATGATAAATTTTTCCAAATCCTAAAAGAATATTTGATTGAACCCGGTCTCTCATACAATGTAGCAACAACAGAAGACTTTCAACGCATTGCTGAACGTGTAAGCGGAATGAATTTGAATTATTTCTTTCAAGAATGGATCTACGGTGTGAACTATCCAAAGTATACAGTCGGGACAAGTTGGCATTCAACTAGCGGATTAAATTTCGTTGTAAATTTCAGATTGAAACAAGAATCAAATACTAATCCTCTCTATTTTAAAATGCCGATACAAGTAAGAGTAACTACCAGTATGGGATCATTTAATTTCACACTTTTCAATGAATTACAAGATCAAGGGTGGGAACTGCCTGTTTCCGGACAACCTATTGCAGTAGTATTTGATCCCGATAACTGGCTTTTAAAAGACATAATCGGCACAACCTTCACTGACGAATTACAAAATTTACCCACAACATTTTCTTTATTTCAAAATTATCCAAATCCATTTAATCCCCAAACCATAATTAGTTATTACTTACCTCAAAAAAGTTATGTTGATTTAAAAGTTTTTGACATTTTAGGAAAAGAAGTTGCGGCTTTAGTTAACAGTGAGCAGGAATCGGGTAATCATAATTTGCAATTCTCAATTCTCAATTCTGAATTACCCAGCGGCGTTTATTTTTATACTCTAAAAGCCGGAGAATTCATTGAAACAAAAAAAATGATTCTGCTAAAATAGTAATACGCATTTCTATTTTATTCCACAATTCCTATTTTGCATTGCACTTCAAATATTCTTAGAGAATTAATATGAAAAATTTAATAATAATTTTATTATTAGTTATGACTATTACAAATTATTCACAAAGCCAATTTCAATTTGCCGGAAATATCAACACTGCGAAAGCCGAATCGAATAGTGTTGAATTCCAACTAAGCAATTGCCTGTTAAATATTTACATCATAGATCAAAATATTATACGGTTCCGTTACACAAACCGGAAGGAATTTTCTAAATCCCCTTCTTATGCCGTTATTTATCAACAACCGGAAAAACCAAAATTCGAGTTCAAAGAGGAAAAAGATAAATTTGTTCTTACCACAAATGAATTAACAGTTCATATTCAAAAAAATCCTTGCCGTATTTCAACCTATGATAAACAAATGAATCTTCTGAATGCCGATGAAGAAAGCTTTGGTGTTTCTTTCGATAACGATGAAGTACGATGCCATAAAAAACTTTTTACTGATGAAAGATTTTTTGGTCTCGGCGAAAAAGCAAATGAAAGCTTAATTAAAAACGGCGAACAATATACAATGTGGAATACCGACTATTACGGATATACCGGAAGACAAGAGCCTATTTATGTTTCAATCCCGTTCTTTATGGGACTTCGTGATTACAAAGCTTACGGAATCTTTTTCGACAATACTTATAAATCATATTTCAACATGGGTGCAAGCAATAACCGTTTCTATTGGTTCGGAGCCGATAATGGTGAGATGGACTATTATTTTATTTATGGACCGGAATTTAAACGCGTTATTTCCGATTACACAAAATTAACCGGAAGAATGGAATTACCGCCGATGTGGGCACTCGGTTACCAGCAAAGCAGATGGAGTTATTATCCGGAATCCACCGTCAGATCAATTGCAAAAAATTTCCGCAGCAAAAATATTCCGTGTGATGTAATCTATCTCGACATTCATTACATGGATGGATACAGGGTTTTCACTTGGGATAAAACACGGTTTCCAAATCCGCCTCAAATGTTATCAGATCTGAAAAAAGACGGATTCAAAATTATTCCTATTATTGACCCCGGTGTTAAAGCAGACCCGAATTATTTTGCAGCTCAAGAGGGACTACAGAACGACTTATTTGTTAAATACCCGGATGGCATTCCTTATCAAGGAGAAGTTTGGCCAAGCTGGGCTTACTTTCCGGATTTTACAAAAAAAGAAACCCGCGACTGGTGGGGAGAAAAACTTTCGGTATTTCTAAATCAAGGTGTTGAAGGATTTTGGAATGATATGAATGAACCTGCTGTCTGGGGCGGCGGAAATGTTCCCGATATCGTTCAGTATTACGACAATGGATTAATGTCAAATCATAAAAAAATAAAAAACGTTTATGCACTTGAAATGGCAAGAGCTACACGCAACGGATTAAAAAAATTTTCGGAACAACGGCATTTTATTTTAAGCCGTGCAGGTTTTGCAGGAATACAACGATACTCAGCTAACTGGACCGGCGATAATGTCTCGAGCGATGAACATTTACGTCTTGCTTGTGTTATGCCGCAGAATGTCGGATTGAGCGGACAACCGTTTATCGGTTCCGATGTTGGCGGATTTATGGGCGGCGAACCTACTAATGAAATGTATATTCGCTGGATGCAGCTAGGTGCTTTTACTCCTTTCTTCCGCGGGCATTCTGCAATAGATACAAAATCACGTGAACCTTTCGCATTCAATGAAACGGTTGAAGAGTTTTCACGCCAGGCTATTCAGCTTCGTTATAGACTAATTCCTTTCTGGTATAATGAGTTTTATAATTCCGCTCGGACCGGTTTACCAATAATGCGCAGTATGTTTGTAAATTATCAGAACGATGAAAATTGTTATTCCCGAAATGCTCAGTATCAATTTATGATTGGTGAAAATCTTCTCGTTGCACCGGTTGTAAATTCAACCGAAAGCACAAAGAGACTTTATCTGCCTGAAGGGAAATGGTACGACTGGATAAATAATAAAATTGTGAACGGTGGTGAATGGAAAATTTTTGAAGTGCCATTGAACAAAATTGCTCTCTATATTAAAGAAGGCGGAATGATTCCGATGCAGGAAGTACAGAATTATATCGGAGAAAAAAAAATAGAACAGCTTGAACTTGTTATTTGCCCTTCTCAAAAATCCGAATACACACTTTACGAAGACGACGGATTAAGTTATAAATATGAAACCGGAAAATATTCTTTAACCAAATTTTCTTTAGAGAAAGATGCAAAGGTTACCAAACTGCAAGTTGCGAAATTAAAAGCTGATTTTAAGAATGACCGGAAGAAATATCTTTTTACGTTGCTTGATACAAAATTGCCTAAAAAAGTATTTCTCAATAATAAAGAATTACCAAATTCTGCGGTGTCTTTTGATAAAGAGAAAAATATTATACACATAGCAGTCAATGACACGGATAATTTTAATATACAGCTTGAATATTAAATTAAGAACAGTGCAAGAATAAAACTGATTTAGTGTAAATTAATATACGGGATACGTTATGCGGCGAACTTCTTTATTAATTCTAATGTTATCCATTAGTTCATTCCTATCAACACAAATTTTAAAAGGTGAAATATTGTATCTCAAGGAAATAAAATATCCAAAAACAATTTCTGACACGATTGGATTTCAAAAACGTTATTCGGATCTGGATAAATTCTTCTCAGATAAAAGACTCGGCTCATATGTTGAGAATAAAAAAACTTGTTTCAGATTATTCGCTCCTTCAGCGATAAATGTAAAACTTTGTTTATTCAACAAACCCGAAGGAAAAAACGTTAAAGAATACTTTTTAAGTAAAGATGATGACGGCGTTTGGGAAATTGAATTGGAAGGTGAACTCTATGGGAAATATTACGGATATAAAGTTTATCATGTTGGAGATGATCTTTCTAATTCCAATATGCCGGTCTGCGTTGATCCTTACGCAAAAGCTGTTACATCTTATACTACCTACATGAACCCGCGGCTTGCCATAGTTACTAAAGAAGAAAAATACGATTGGGAAGAAACCGGCCGGATACTGAAAGACTGGCGGGATTTAATTATTTATGAAATGCACGTACGCGATATGACCGCACATAGATCATCGGGTGCCGAAAATCGAGGTTCATACAAAGGATTAATAGAAAAAAATATTACAGGCGGACTCAATTATATTAAATCTCTCGGAGTCAATACTGTTGAACTTTTACCATCACAGGAATTCGGGAATATTGAAATTCCATTCAAAGATTCTCTTTCGGGAAAATATAACACATGGAATCCGTACGAACGAAATCATTGGGGATATATGACTTCCAACTTTTTTGCACCTGCCGCTTACTACAATGAAAGTTGGGATAACCTTAAATGGAATAAATGGATTGGAAAAGACGGTTCACAGACAACATCATTTAAGGATATGGTTAAAGCATTTCATAAAGAAGGAATTGCCGTGATGATGGATGTTGTTTACAATCATCTATCGGAATACGAGACCGGCAACCTCAAACAGATTGATAAAGAATATTATTTCAGATTGGATTCAAAGGGAAACTATATTGCCGAAAGTTATTGCGGTAATGATTTAAAAACTGAACGCCCGATGGTGCGCCGGTTAATCATTGAAAGTATTTTGTATTGGATGAAGGAATATCATATAGATGGTTTCCGTTTTGATCTTGGAAAACTATTAGATTGGAAAACCATTGAAGAAATTATTTCCGAAGCAAAAAAAGTAAATCCTAATGTTATCTTTACCTGCGAACCATGGGGCGGCGGATATGATCCAGCCGGTTTTTCATTACGAGGTTGGGCACCGTGGAATGATCAGATACGAAACGGAATTAAAGGAGAAAATCCTAATAACGGACTCGGATGGATATTCGGCCGGTGGTACGGAAATAATTCTCCAAAAAGAATTAAAAGTTATGTGAACGGAACATTAGTAAAAGATTCTCTCGGGTTGTTTCAGAAGAAAGAGCATTCGGTAAATTATTTAGAATCACACGATGGTTATACACTTGGTGATTTTATCAGAATCGGTTCCCGCGAAGTTGATCCCGATAAAATTATTAAAGATGCAGATAAAAATGTAACCCTCTCACCTTTTCAAATGAAACTGAATAAGCTTGGTGCACTTTTCCTTTTAACCTCGCAAGGGATTACAATGATTAGTGAAGGACAGGAATTTGCAAGATCGAAAGTTATCCCGTTTAATATTAAAGTTATGGATAACGATAGAGGCAAGATTGATCATAATTCGTACAACAAGGACAACGAAACAAATTATATAAATTATAAGCATGCTAAGATCAACAAGGAACTTGTTGATTACTACAAAGGATTGATCGCTTTACGAAAAACATATCCTGCATTCCGCCGTGCAGAATATGAAAATATTATTTTCACAGACCATCCGAAAAGCAAATTCGGTTTTAGCTACAAATTAAATTTTGAGAAAGACGAATTTATTGTTCTCTTCAACGCTGATCCGAAACAAGAATTAGAGTTTGGCCTTCCGGAAGGAAGATTTGATGTTTTAGTTGATAAAAATTCTGCCGGAATAAAATCTATGCACGAAGTTCAAGGTAAGATTAAATTAGAAACTACTACAGGCATGGTTCTGAAGCTGAAATA
>VEPI01000001.1 GCA_012026935.1 Melioribacter sp.
AGATCAGTATAATTACCCAATCTATGAATGTTAGTCCGATTGCCTGCATAGAATTTTTCCTCTTAATTATATGAGATACTTCTTTATGTTTCTAGTACTTTATTATTAGTTCTCTTTACTAAATAAGATTACTGCATCATAATTTTCTTTCACCCTGTGGTAAATTTCTGGATATTCATCTGGGTTAAATACTTTAATAGCTTTCTTATATGCTGTTATTGCTCTCTTACAATTTTCTCTCTTAGATTCAACCTCAGATAATGACATGTAAACATTGCCAAGACTATTTTGTACCATTGCATATTGCAGTGGAAAAGAATTATATGTAAAGACTCTCAGGGCTTCTTCATATGCCTTAATTGCTGCTCTACAATTCTCCGACTTAGATTCTACATCAGATAATATAGCATGTGTATTACCAAGATTATTCTGTGCTATTCCATACTGTGTTGGAATGAAATTAAATGAAAATACTCTAAGTGATTCTTCACATGCTTTTAGAGCTTTTTTACAATTCTCTGACTTTGATTCTAGATGTGATAATAAGCTATATGCATTAGCAAGATTAGACTGAGTTTTTCCATATTCCACGGGAGACAATTCATATGTATTAACTCTTAATGATTCTTCATATGCTTTAATTGCATTCGTACAATTCTCTGATTTCGATTCAAATTCAGCTAATGAACAGTACGCTTTACCAAGATTATTTTGTGCATTTCCATAATCATATAGAAACGATTTATAAGTTAAAACTCTCATAGCTTCTTCGCATGCGTTGATTGCTCTTCTACAATTCTTTGCTCTCGATTCCACTTCTGATAATAATGTATATGCTTCAGCAACATTAGACTGAGTTACACTATATTCGATAGGAAACGATTCATAAGTATTAACTCTTAATGATTCTTCGTATGCTTTAATTGCTCTCTTACAATTCTCCGTTCTTCCTTCTTGGCCTGCTAATATCTTATATGCATTACCCAGGTTGATTTGTATAATTCCATGTTCTTGAGGAAACGATTCGTTAGTAAATACTGTCAGCGCTTCTTGAAACGCTTTGATAGCTCTCTTACAGTTTTTAGAGCTTAAATCAAAATTGGTTAAATAAATCAATGCTCTACCAATATAATCCTGAATACTTCCATATTGAGTAGGAAATAGTTCATAAGTATAAAGTCTAAGCGCTTCTTCATATGCTATTATGGCTATATTCATCCATTCTTCATTCTTAATTATATGAAATCCTTTGTCAAAAGCTCTTAAGCCTATTTTAACCAGCGCATCCCCATTATTAATAAACAAAGAAATTTGTTCATGAAATAATTTATTGTCATTTGTATAACCAAGTAGATCAATAATATTCTCAATATAAACTTCTTCACATTGTATAATATTTTTGTTAAACAAAATCAGTTGTTTTTCTTGTAATGTCTTAAGATGTTGCAACCATTCATATTCTTTTAGTTCCAACCCATCTGTTTTACAGATGGCTTTAATGTTTTCAAGTTCATAGTCATGTTTTTCATCAAGTATTCCACAAATAAATAACTTTTTAATTCCCTGCAATATTGTTTTCTCATAATCATTACATTCATCATACCTTTTCTTCATTTCAGTGAGCTGCATAAAAATTGAACCAATAGTTTTATTAAATTTTACTTTAGCCCAATCTATCTGAGAATTTTTAGCAATAACTTTGCCAGTTTCCACATCTATATTTTTTATTTCAATGATTTTATTGAAAACTGAACTCAGATTTAGATTCTTATCCTGAAATTTAGAATTCACCTTCTTAAATTCAATTCCCGAGCGGCAGGTTGCTATAACCTGAATGTTTTTCTCAATGATAATTTTAAATAAATGGTCAAAGTTTTGTAAATCCACATATCTATGAATATCATCAATAAGCACAAGCTTTTTTTTGAATAAATGCCATGGTTTAGGGAACAGATAATTCTCAATTTTAATATCAACAAATCTTGGGATTAAAATTTCTGTACGTTTCAATCTGTTTAACAATTCAAAAACAGCTCGGGTTTTTCCATCTAATGGTAAACCTATAATAAGAACATTATTTTTTTCTTCAATGTTTTTCTCAATAAGTTCATCTTCATCTCTATGAAAATAATTTTTATCATAGGGCCTTTCCCATAATAATTCTCTGGCTTTTATTTTTTTAACATTTTTCCATACAACAGAAAAGTAAGGTTTGATTTTATTGGAAGTTGCGTAGTAATACCCAATTACAGCTAATAATAATGTAATTGAAATTCCAATTAATGTTAGCATGATTTTTCTAGCCTGTTAAGAATTAACTTACATTTCAACTTTTCTGAACACGTTCAGTAGATTTTTTCTTCGGCTTAAATAATCCTTCCTCGATTGATCCGCTGAAACATAGATCAACAATTTCTTTATCTGCGGTATTCAATGAACGTATAGATTTTGAATCTAAAATCTTATGATGCTTAATCGTATATAGATAATCTCCGATAAATTCCAAATCATCAACGGTTGTCATCCAATTGTATTTATCAAACCTGGAAAGATTTACAGGATTAGAATACGAGCGCAAGGATTTATCGCCTAATGTATTAATGTAAAAATCGAAGTAAGACATTATTAATTCCCGCAAAGAACGGTAAACCGGTTCTCTGAACCGCAAAAGAGTCGTGTTCGATTTTGCAACCGCACCAAAACAATTCTTCATCTTATAAATTGCAATTACATGGTCATCATCATTTTCAGCAACAAGATCAACAATAAGCGGTCTATGTCCCATTGTTCTTAAAATTGCCGCTGCAAACAGAGCTCCTTCAAAACAATTTGCTTTTTGTTTTAGAAAAACATTTTTAGGGGAGTTTGTTACATATTCCGAATTGTAAAGTAATCCATTTAAAAATATTTGTATGTCAATCGGTTTCTTAAATTGTTTCGCAAAACTCAATTTGTAATTCATAAATTCCTATAGTTTTAGATTACCTGCTTTCTGCATTATATAATTTTTGATATTCACCTTGCAACAGCCTGCAAACAGGTCCCGGGATTCGGTTGTTAATAATTTTCCCGTCTGCTTCGATAACGGGAATTACTTCCGCTGTTGTGCTTAGAAGAAGTATTTCATCAAAGCCGTTTAATTCGGAAAGTTTAATATCTCTTTCCGTAGTTGTAATTCCTAACTTTTTACATAGTCTTAATACTATTCCCCGCGTAATGCCCGGAAGTATAAAGTTGCTAAGCGGAGGAGTAATTAATTCATTGTTCTTAATAAAACATACATTCGTTTGAGTTCCTTCCGTAATGAAACCATTACGGTGCCAAATAATTTCCGTTACCCCGTTCTTTACCGCTCTCTGCTTCGATAAAACATTCGGAAGTAAAGAAGTAGTTTTAATATCACACCGCATCCATCTTATATCTTCTTCTAATCCTGCTTTAACACCGCTTTTCATTTCTTCTTGTCTGGCGGGAAATTTTTCAACATACATAAAAACCGTCGGTTCCATTCCGTCATCGAAATAATGTCTGCGCGGAAATTGCACCCCTCTTGAAATCTGGATATACGCTATTGATAATTGATCGTCCAGATTATTTTTCCGAATAAGTTCATATAAGATTGATTCTATATTTACAAAAGCCGTAAAAGAAATTTCCAATTTTTTCAAGCTGCTTTTTAAGCGATCAAGATGTGAATCATATTCAAAAAACTTTTCCGGGTAATATCTAATTACTTCATAAACTCCGTCTCCAAATTGAAAAGCTCTGTCAAAAGGAGAAATAGTTACATTTTCTAAATCTAAAATCTTGCCGTTATAAAATACCCACATACCTTTCCAGACTGTCGTTGTGTTATAATGAATTAACTAACCAATTCTAAGAATAAATTAAGCTATACTTGATTATAAATTCAAATGGTTTGTTCAAAATTTTACGAACAGGTTATCTTATATGATCAATGACTGGAGTTTCAATGTTAACAAAACAATTGAGTTTTGTATCGGAAAAAGTTAATTATAGATAGAAAAATTAACGGTGAATAAATGGAATTGGCAAAAGTCGAAGGAACAATTGTATCCACGGCAAAATCGGAAAAACTTCTCGGCTACAAATTGCTTTTACTTAATCTAATTAATCCGGATATGAGTTCATCAAACAATTATGTTGTAGCGGTTGATGCCGTTGGTGCCGGAGAAGGTGAAGTAGTTATTGTAGTGCGCGGCAGCTCTGCACGGCAAGCGGAAAAACTTACAAATGTTCCAACCGATTCAAGCATAGTTGCAATTGTAGATTCAGTTGAGTTTAAAGGCAAAGTAGTTTTTAGAAAAAGTTGAGTGATTTATGAAACTCGGTAGAATTCAAGGGAAAGTCTGGGCAACGGCAAAAGATCCAAAACTGAATAATTGCACTTTGTACATTCTTCAGCCGGTTGATGAAGATGAAAATCCAATCGGTATGGCGCAGGTTGCAGTTGATACGGTTAGTTCAAGAGAGGGCGATTTAGTTTACTGGGTTGGCGGTGCAGAAGCAACATTCCCATTTCCCGATAGACAAATACCAAGCGATGTTACAATTGTCGGATTAGTAGATAGACTGGATTTAAAAAAATTATGATTCTCTGTAAAGTAATCGGAAGTATTGTTTCTACTATTAAACTTGATTCATATAGGAACAAAAAAATAATGCTCGTCCGCCCAATCTCACCGGATGGTAAATTTAAATCGGGAACAATGGTTGCAATAGATACTGTCCGTGCAGGTGAAGGAGATACTGTTCTTGTTATGTCCGAGGGAAGAAGTACGATGGATATTCTTGAATTAAAAAACCGTGAGCCGTTAAGAAGTATAATTGTTGGAGTTGTTGATAGGATTGATACAATTTCAAATCAACTGCGGAAATGAAAAATCAAACAAAATCTTCTCTGTAAGGGGTAAACACATCAACTAACGTACTATCTTCTAATGCAGTAACACAGTGATCAAGATTTGGCAGCACAAGAAATACATCGCCGGCTTTCATAATTTTCTTTTCGTTATTTATATTAACCTCAAACGAACCTTTTACTATATAACTAATTTGTTTGTGCGGGTGTTTATGATTGTTTGCTGCGGCATCCTTCTTAAATTCAACAGCTACAAGCATAATATCTTTTTCATAGCCCAAAATTTTTCTTCTAATCCCTTCACCAAATTTTTCCCATTGGTGATCGTCGTTATAAATAAACCCCGTCATACCAAATTGATTTTCCATAAATCTTTCCTTTATTAAAGATTGGAAGCCGCATCTTTATCTAAATACCAGCTTAAACTACCATCAACCGGTTTAATGTACAATGCCGGAAATAATTTTGAATTTTCAGAAACGTGTAAAATGTCTGCTAATATTTTTGATTTGTTTTCGCCGGTAACAAAAAAAACAATTTGAGATGAGTTATTAATTATTGTTCCGGTAAGCGTTATTCTTTTCTGAAATGATTGCGGATGAATTGCTGTCTCACAAATCTTATTTGACTTGAGTAAGTGCAGTTGATCCGGAAAAATTGATGCAGTATGTCCGTCGCTTCCCATTCCAAGTATAGTTAAATCAAATGATGGTAAGTTATTTCTTTCCGCAACATGTTTTTTTATAACTGAAGAATACCGCACGGCTTCTTTCAAAGGATCGTTTTCGCCTTGAATCCTGAATATGTTTTCTGCGGGGATTTGAATTTTGTCAAGCAGATTTCGCTTTGTCATCCCGTAATTGCTGTCGTTGTCGGTTGGTGCCACACATCTCTCATCCGCCCAGAAAAAACAAATGTTATTCCAACGGATCTTCTCTTTATATTTTTCAACGAGTTTGTTAAAAAATATTTGCGGAGTATTACCGCCGGAAATTGCTGCATATAATTTCTTTTTGCTTCTATAATAATTTTCACTCTTCTTAAAAAATAATTCGGCTAAATTTTCAGCAGTGTCTTCTGCTGTAGAAAATATTTTTATTTCCGGGTTTATAGATGTCATTAATTCTAAAAGTTAGTAAAGTAATTCGAAAGCATTAAAGCTCACAATAATTTCCATCATCAGCCAGATTTTTACACGGATAGCGCCATGTCTTTTCTTCCTTAATCAAGTCATCGGCTGTATCAGGTCCCCACGTTCCGGCCGGGTATCCGTGTACTTTTATGTTGCGATTATTCTCCCAAGCTTTCTGAATCGGTTCAACAAATTTCCATGCAGCTTCTACTGCATCCGCTCTGGTGTATAAAGTTGAATCACCGGCCATTACATCATAGAGCAGGCGTTCGTAAGCACCGGGGACATGAACATTGGATAAATCCGAATAGTGAAAATCCATATTTACATTTTTAACATTGAAGCCCGCACCTGGAACCTTCATCCCAAACTTTAATAGAATTCCTTCATCCGGCTGGATACGAATTATAAGTTGATTACTTGAGTTATCTTGTTCTTCCAGCGAGAACAGATAATGCGGAGTAGGCTTAAAATGAATTACAATTTCCGTAACACGTGTGGGAAGTCTTTTACCGGCGCGGATATAAAAAGGTACTCCGCCCCATCTCCAATTATCAATATAAAATTTTATTGCTACAAATGTTTCTGTCCGGGATTTTGGATCAACTCCCTTTTCATTTCTGTATCCCGTGATGTTTTCTCCTTTTACTTTTGAAGAAATATATTGACCGCGAATAACATATTTATCAACATCTTCTTCCTTAAAAGGACGGAGCGATTGAAAAACTTTTAATGTTTCATTTCTGATTGAGTTTGAATCAAACGTTGAAGGCGGCTCCATTGCCGTTAGACCTGCCATCTGCAATAAATGATTCTGGACCATATCACGCAGAGCGCCGGCAGAATCATAATACCCGCCACGGTTTTCAACTCCAATACTTTCTGCTGAAGTTATCTCTACATGCTGGACATAATTTCTATTCCAGAGCGGTTCAAATATTCCGTTCGCGAATCTTGTAACTAATAAATTTTGTACAGTTTCTTTTCCCAGATAATGATCAATTCTGTATATCTGTTCCTCGTTAAATGATTCGTGTAATTTTAGATTTAATTTTATTGCCGAAGTTAAATCATAACCAAAAGGTTTTTCAAGAATTAGTCTTCTAAATCCGTCCCCTTCTTTTTGAAGTCCTACAGCGCCAAGATTTCCGGCTATTTGTTCATACAGAATCGGCGGAGTTGCAAGATAGAATAAATAATTCCCTCCAATTTGATGTTCAAGATTAAGTGAATCTAACTTTCTTTTCAATATTTCAAAATCGGAAACAATCTCCGTATTGATAGAGACATAGTTTAACTTTTTAATGAATTGTTGAAGAGTATCATTGTTAAAATCTTTTTCGCCGGAAAAATTTCTTACGCCGTCTTCCATTTTTTCCCGGAAATTATCATCAGTCATTTCCGTTCTTCCGACACCGAGAACAATAAATTTATTAGGAAGAAGATTCTGGTTTTGCAATTCAAAAATTGCCGGTATTAATTTCCGGTTGGTAAGATCGCCTGATGCACCAAATATTACTAAAATACAATCAGCAGGTCTTTCCATTACATTTTTTTCTTTCATATAATATTAAAATTGGCAAATTCTTATTTATGAATAACTCTTTACAATCAGAGCAGAGGCTTCACCTCCTCCAATACATAGAGAAGCTAATCCGTATTTTGAATTTCTTCTTTTCATTTCATAAAGAAGAGTTGTTAAAATTCTCGCACCGCTTGCACCAATCGGATGCCCTAATGCAATTGCGCCGCCGTTAACATTTACATTATTGGTACTGAGCCCGACTAATTTATTTACAGCTAAACTAACAACCGCAAATGCTTCGTTAATCTCATATAGATCAATATCCGAGTGTTTCAGATTTGCTTTTGCTAATGCTTTATTAATTGCATCTGCCGGTGCTGTTGTAAATTGTACAGGAGCTTTTGCAGCCGAACTTTGTGAAATAATTTCCACCATCGGTTTGAATCCAAGCTCTTTTGCTTTTTCTTCACTCATTATCAAAACTGCGGCGGCGCCGTCATTTATTTTTGAGGCATTAGCTGCAGTTACAACACCATCTTTATCAAATGCCGGGCGGAGTGTAGGTATCTTTTCAAAATTTACTTTCCCGGGCTCTTCATCTTTAGTTACAATTATTTCCCCGCTTTTACTTTTTACTTTTACGCCAACTATTTCTTCATCAAATTTTCCTTCTTTCTGTGCACTCAATGTTCGTTGGTATGATTGTATTGCATAATCATCCAAATCTTTTCTTGTGAAGTTAAATTCTTTCGCACTTGCCTCTGCACAATTACCCATGTGAATATTGTTATACACATCTGTGAGACCATCTACAAGAATAGTATCATAAATTGATGAATTACCTAAGCGATATCCATTCCGTGCATTCTGTAAAACATAAGGAGCGTTAGACATACTTTCCTGCCCGCCTGCAATAATTATATCTGCGTCTCCGCACATTATTGCTTGATGAGCCAGCATAATAGCTTTCAATCCGCTGCCGCACATTTTATTGATTGTTAAACATTCTGTTCTTTCAGGAAGACCGGCAAACAATGCAGCTTGGCGTGCAGGAGCCTGCCCCAATCCGGCAGTTAATACATTGCCCATAATTACTTCATCAATTTTAGATGAATCTATTTTTGATTCATCCAACAGTGATTTAATTACAATACTTCCTAATTGTTGCGCACTAAAGCTGCTTAATGATCCATTAAATGATCCGATAGCCGTTCTTTTTGCATGTGTGATTACAACTTTTTTCATTTTTAGACTCTTTAATTTAATTTTAATTGATGTTTTACTTACTGTAATCAAAGTTACTATATATAAATTTCATTTTGAAGACGTTAAAATAATAAAGTAACCCTGTTGAATTATAGCCTAACATTTGGTTTTATATAGAAGTTTCAATAATAATTTATTATGAGTAAAGGGGTAAAAAAAAGTAATTATATTACTATATAATACATTTTGTTTGACTTAAAAAACTAATAAATTCATACGTAGAAAAAATAAAGGATAAAAAATGAAGCCAAATAAATGCTTTACTGCAGTAATTTTATTTCTAGTAATTCTTTCAATTACCACAATTGCACAGCAAGAAAATAAACCAAGGCAGAGTCTTAAAGCCAGTGTTTCTCAAAGAATTGGCGTTGACAATGATATTACAATCATTTACAGCAGGCCTGGTGTTAAAGGAAGAAAAATTTGGGGCGGTCTCGTTCCTTTTGGTTTGGCTCCCGGTAATAAAAATTCCAACAATAATCCTTTTCCATGGAGAGGCGGTGCTAACGAAAATACTACAATTGAATTTAGTAAAGATGTTACTGTTGAAGGCAATAATTTACCTGCCGGCAAATACGGACTTCATTTTATTCCCGGAGAAAAAAAATGGATAATTATTTTTAGTAAGAATAATTCAAATTGGGGAAGCTTCACCTATGATCAGAAAGATGATGCACTTAGAATTACTGTTACAGCTGTTAAAACCCCGTTTGAAGAATGGCTTACTTACGGCTTTGATGATTTAAACGGCAATTCTGCAACAGCTTTTTTGAAATGGGAAGAATTAAAAGTCCCATTTAAAATTGCAACGATCAAATAAAAAAAAATTCTTGGTGTTTTGAAATTTCAGTCCATAATAGAATAATTATGCGGTTATAAATGAGACAAAGTTTATTTACGCTTAAGCAGGATATTGTTGAAGTTGGGAAAAGAATGTATACACGCGGCTATGTTGCCTCGAATGACGGCAATATAAGTGCGCGTCTTGATGACAATAAATTTTTAGTTACTCCAACGGGTATTAGTAAAGGATTTATGAAGCCCGAAGACTTAATTGTAGTTAATATTGACGGGAAAGTTTTATCTGGAATGAAGAAACCTTCTTCCGAAATTTTTATGCATCTTCAAGTTTATAAAGATAGACCCGATGTCAATAGTGTTTGCCATGCTCATCCTCCATATGCAACAGGATTTGCTGTTGCCGGAATACCATTAGATAAATGTATTCTTCCCGAAGTTATTATAACGCTGGGGTCAATTCCGCTTATTGAATACGGCACACCTGGTACAGAAGAACTTTACCGTCCGGTTACAAAATTGTTAAAAGATTACGATGCATTTCTTCTTGCAAATCACGGTGCACTTACAATCGGAACCGATGTAATTAATGCTTATCACAAAATGGAAACTGTTGAACACTTTGCACACATAGCATTTGTTGCCCAGCAGCTCGGTTACCCCAACACATTAAGCAAGGAACAAGTGCAAAAGCTTAAAGATCAAAGAGAGAAATTTGGAATAAGAACTACGGTGGGATGTGTTTCCAAAGAGGAAGACTCGCACACTGCTGGGAAAACTGAACAATCAAAAGTGATGAATGATGAGCTTATAAAAAAATTGACTGATGAGGTATTAAAACAAATTCATAAATAAATTTTCTATTTATTTCTTAAGTACTTAATTAAGCCGCTGATAGAATAAAATAAACCTGTTTCCGAATTAAAAGTAAGATGCCAAATTAATTTTCCGTCTTTATTATCAATTTGAATTACACCGTCTGCTTTTTCATTACCATCTGTTGCAATCCCGATTCTTTCAAGTGCCCGTTCGGTCCAGATTACATCAAGCTTATTTCCTTTTACTTGAATCCTAGTATCGGCAGTTCGGTTCATTTTGAATATTCCGCGTTGAGGATGGAATTTAATTTCTTTTTTATTAAATGCTTTTTCAAAATGTCCGTTCAATACAAGATCTTCCGGAGAACCAACTTCTATTTTTTGATCTTTCGTTATGAGCCAAATTATATCGGCAGTTTGTAATGCAAGATCGAGATCGTGAGAAGAAAAAATAATGGACTTATTAAATTGTTTAATCAAAGATCTGAGCATACTTAAAATTTCAATTCTCGTTGGTATATCTAGAAATGCAGTTGGTTCATCTAAAAGAATTATGGAAGTGTCTTGAGCTAGAGCTCTTGCAATCATAACCTTCTGTTTGAATCCGTCGCTTAGCTCGTTAAACATTTTTTCTTTGTAAGAAGATAAGCCTGTTATTTCCAAAACATTATTGATTACCATATGATCCTTCCCGCTTAACATTCCAAGCCAATTGTTATGCGGATACCGGCCCATACTTACAACCGAATGAACCGACACTTCTCCAATATTTAAATTTTCAGTAAGAACAATGCTAAGAACTTTTGCAAGCTGTGATCTTTCATACGAGCCGATTGATTTTCCATTTATAAAGAAATCACCTTTAATTGGTTTCTGAACACCGGTTAATGTTCTTAACAGTGTTGATTTTCCGAAGCCGTTTTGCCCGAGCAGGCAAATTAATTCCCCGTTTTCTACCGATAGATTTAAATGATCAAGCAAAATGTAATCGTCGGATTTTTTTCTTTTGTATCCAACGGCTAAATCTTTTGTATATAATATTTTTGAAGATTCAATCATATTATTCCATAGCAAAAGAGTGTTTAACCTTTCTCTGCTGAATAATAATCCAGATTACTACCGGTGCACCGACAAGTGATGTTACTACGTTTATCGGAATCGTTTGTTCATGCCAGATTAATTGTGAGATAATATCGCAAAGAAGAGCAAGAATACTTCCAACGAGACAGACTGCCGGAATTAATATTTTATGATCGAACTCACCTAAAGTTTTTCTTGTAATATGAGGCACAGCAATACCGATAAAAGCAATCGGACCGCAGAACGCAGTAATAACACCGCCAAGAATTCCTACTGCAATAACAATCAATAATCGTATTGCTTTTATATTGACACCCATACTGACAGCATAATTTTCTCCGAGTAAAAGTAGGTTCAGTGGTTTTGATAGAATGAAAGCTATTATAAGACCGGTGAAAATAATTGGGATGAGAAGAAATAAATCATTCCAGATTACATTTCCAAAATAGCCCATACCCCAAATTACGTATCCTTGCAGATTTTCCGGCGAACTAAAATATTTCAATATGCTTTCCAGCGCTCCGATTATATATCCAAGCATCAAGCCGAAAATAAGTAACGTAATATTGCTGCTAACTTTTTTTGAGACAAAAGTTATTAATAATAAAATCACCGCCGCACCAATTCCAGCGGCGATTGTAATACCAATTTTATTTAATAAGCCGCTTAAGAAAAGTATATTTATTCCAATCGAACCGGCAGTTAATACAACCAAAGCAACACCAAAGCTTGCACCTGAACTTATTCCAAGAACAAAAGGATCAGCCAAAGGATTTCTAAAAAAAGTTTGCATTAATAATCCGCTAACCGAAAGAGCGCTTCCCGCCAAAATTGCCGTTATAGCTTTCGGAATTCTAAATTCTATTATGATTGTATTCCAGACGGAATTTCCGGAGAATGAACCGGTTAATATGTTCAATGCTTCATTTAAGGGTATTCTTACTGAACCAAGAACTATATCAAAGAAGAAAGATAATCCCAGTAACAAAAAAAGAAATGCTGCAATAATTTTTTTTCTTTTGGCGACAGACATTAACTATTCCGAAATTCTTTTATAATATTTCAATTTATATTCCGGTAAAAGTTCCGGGTGAAATATTTTTATAAGATCACTTAATACCAAATCGCAATTGATTACACCTGTTTCCCAGTATTCATAAAAACCGAATTTATTTAATGAAGCGTTGTTGTTATAAATATTTTTCGTGCGGAACGCTTTAAACTTAGAGTTGCGCGGATCATTTTTTAGAACATCACTCAGCTTAGCCCAAAAAAGTACATTCACCCAAAAGTCAGCGTCGTGAGCTTTCTCAAAAATCTGTTCATAATTCAGTTTAAGGCTTCCAATAGATTGATCTTGTTTCCATAAATACTCAGCCCCCGCATCATTCAATAATTTAGACATATAACTATTTCCGCCGGGTTCATACCAAACTCCCCCTAATTCCACTTCGGTAAACACTGTAGGTTTGTATGAAATATTTTGAGTCAGCTTTGTCAGTTTGATATAACGTTCCTCAATGCCGTTAAAAATTTCATTCGCTTCTTTTTCCTTATCGAAAAATGCCGCTATAAATTTTATCCATTCAGCCCGCGCCAAAGGAGAATTTTCCAAATGAAAAGTTCCGGATGCAATATGAATTCCATTTTGAATTAGTTTTGGATCGCCATCCACATTTGGATTGCCATTACCGTAAGTGAATAATAAATCCGGTTTGAGACTAAAAACTTTTTCAATATTCAGACTGCGTGAATCGCCGACTTCCGTAATTTTTCCATTATCAATTAATTTCCATGCATTAGCAGAACATATATATTTTGCATTATCTACAGCAATAATTTTGTCTGTTAAATTTAGTTTATCAAGAAATCCAACATATATAGAGGTTAAAACTATAGCCGAGTTAATTGGCGTCATAATTACTTGTGCGTGTTCATAACCTTGGGGAATTCTAACATTTTTAGGAAGTAGGAGATACTGAAATATTTCTTTTCTATTTATATCAGGTGAAAATACATTTATAACTTTTGCACTATCCAGATATTTTATTTCAAAACTTTTAGAATATTCTATCTTTAACTGATCTTTATAAATTGATTTGTTGTTCTGATTATTTTTTACACTGTTGTTTGAAGTATTTGAATCAGCGCAGGAATTAAATAAATAAATAATACCAATAAAGATTACTATTCTAATATTTCTAAAAATATTCATATGATTAATAAACAATTTATGAATTCAAAAAATTGCTAGGGTATAAATTTTAAGAAGGATTTAAGAACTGTATTGAGATATAAATCATTCTTAGCTTTTTACCCGAAAGCATTCGATTAAATAATAACGGCAGGTCTTCTGACTCGCTTCCTTTTACCGGCCTTCACATTCCTTGTTAGGAACATTGACCAAGGTTGGTAAACAGTTCAATGAAGCTTACAGCAGCGGGTACTGTTAAGGATTTTCACCTTATTCCCTTTTAACTCAATTGCAAGAAATGCAATTGACGACCATTATTTGTATGCGTAATATATATTTATCTTGTTCTTGGAACAAGCACCAACAATTTCAATTTACTTTAACAATACCATTTTACCGGTTGCTGAGTATTCCCCGGCTTGTATTCTATAAAAATAAATTCCGGATGTTAATTGATTTGCATTAGGGATTTTTCCGGAATCAAATGTTATGTTGTGCTCACCGGGCAGTTGTTCTTCATTTACAAGAGTTGCAATTTCTTTTCCAAGAATGTCGTACACTTTTAGCTGCACATTACTTATTGAAGATAATTGATAGCGTATAATAGTTGTTGGATTAAATGGATTTGGAAAATTTCCTTCTAATTTAAATTCAGTTGGTATTTTTTTTTTATCAATCACATCGGAAGGATCTGTAGATGGGAAGAATATATCATTGTTTGAAAGAATTCTTTTCACATCCGGATCTGCCATGAAAAGATTCCATAGTAATTGCGAACGGTAATTTTCTATCATACAAATTATTGGTCCCTGATCAATCGCGAGGTAATCATCGTTGAACCATATACCTTTATTGTATCCAATTATTTGTCCGTTACTTAAAATAGCAGAAGAATAAGTAAGATTAAAAGCATCCTTGAAACCAAAGTCGCCCCAGAGAGAGCCGCCATAAGTTCTATAAAAATGTTTAATTGCATTTAAAGCTAAGTTTTCATTTTCATAAATGAAGTATGGCATAGAACTAATTGCCGCAGTTGGTGCAATTGTTCCATTATCATTTCCAGGTTCATGTGCCATATATCCCCCGGCACTCGGAATGCTATTACTTGCGGTTAACCCCCAGCAATTTCCGTTGTATCCGGCATAACCTTTTGGATTTTCAATACAATATGCACGGTTAATCATCGTCTGATTAAAATTATTCACAAAATAATTTGCATAGCGATCACGCTTACCCCGAGGATCAAATCCAAGATATGAATAGTGCGTCCAGAATAATGGTCCGCCGTAATTTGTTCCGACTTGAAGTTGATAACCGTATTTAGTTTGACCGGTATTATTATTAATACTACCATCATTCCCCCAGCCACTGCTATAATAATTTTTTAGTATAGGGTGAGTTGGAGAAGCAACAGCAAGGAAATAAGTAATCATTGTTTCACTCCAACCGTGAAAGAGAAAAGATCCACCTTCGGGAATATTAAATTGATAAGTTGGCGACCAATTCCAATACAAACCGTTTGAACCGCCTCTATAAAAGTCCCAGTCAATTCCTTCCCAAATCTGTTTAATTGTGTTTCTAATTAATTCTTCATCGCTGTTTTGTAAATTGAAGTATTGCTTTGCAGCAAGAAGTCCTTGAATCATGAATGATGTCTCAACAATATCTCCGCCATCTTGGTAATTTCCAAACTTAACTACTTTACCAGTTGAACCGTTAAACCAGTGTGGAAAAGCTCCGTGGAATTTATCAATCTTAGCTGCAAGGAAATCCACAATCTTTTTCATCCTTTCAACCCCATCGGCACGTGAAATAAATCCTCTGTGTATTCCGACAATAATAGCCATCACTCCAAAACCACCGCCGCCAATTGTATTTGTAACGTCACTTTCATTCGGCTGCCAGCGTTCCCGTGCGATTCCGGAATTTGGATCTCCCCAATCCCAGAAATATCTTAATGTTGCACGCTGGGTCATGTCAAGAAATTCATCATCAGTCATTTGATGAGTTAAAGTTGTAACCTCAGCACTCAAAAGTGATATGTTATTTGAAAGATCGTAAGCCGCTATTTTATATTTATTAGTAATAGAAGTACCACCGATCCATTCAGAAAAAAATGATCTGTATTTTTTTACGTTTGCTAAAAATTGATATGTTGAACCGTCCCATTTATAAATTTTATATCCGGCAAGATCGCTCTCTGTGTTAGGTTGCCAAACCAAATTAATATGAAGTTCGTAAGAGATTGATTGAAATCCCAGAGGTGTTGCCGGAGGAGTTATATCCTGAGCAAAACTAAGTTGCATGGTTGTAAATACAAAGACGGCAAGTAAATAAAAAACTTTATTGTTCATAATAATCATTCCTCTATTTTACCGTTATATCCGTTGGTTGCCAGGGTTTGTTTAGCGAAATTAATTTCTATTTATTTTTAAATCCAAGCCGCACTAATCCTTTTTTAACAATCGGGTCTTTCATAAAATATTTCCAGACAAATCCGTTAAAGTAATTTTCAATCATTATAATAATTGGACCCTGATCAAGTCCTAAGTAATCTTTATCGTACCAATTCAATGTAGGATTAAATGCATCTACAAAACCATACTTGCCCCACAAACCTTTCGAACCGTATTTATCATTCATGTTCATTAAAGCTGGAATAGTAATCTCCGGTGCAAATGGAATTGAACCGCCCGCGGCAGTCGGTGCAATCGTTCCATCATCAAACGTCGAGTCGGGTCCGGAAGTTCCGCGTGCTGAATAGCCCCAATATTGTTTACCGTTATAATTCTTATCAGGTCCATCACATGCTGTCAATCCCCAAGTTAAAGAATCATATCCATTCCAGTTATTAATATTCGCAAGAGCATACTCACGCTGGACATAGGTTGCGCGCCTTGAATTCTCAAAATAATCTATTCCCTTCTTTTGCATGTAACGGTCAATCAATCCGCGTCCGTCCAACCATAGAAAAGAAAATTGATGAATGAACATGGAAGGAAATACAACATGACCGAGTTTTTCGCTATAAGGTTTTCTCCATTGATATGTTTTTAACCAAGTGTCATATCCCTTCTCAACATCAGGCATATCCATACCGGCGGAAATAATATATAAGAATAGTGCTTCTGTGTAACCCCACCAGCCAAGTTTGTTAAATCCCCCTTTTAGATCCCACCCGAGTGAAATTGTATTTGCGTATGGACCTGTTGCAGACATTGTAAAAAATTTCCAGTCAACTCTTTCCAAAAGCTTTGTTGATAACTCTCTAATCTGTTTCTCTTTTTCATCGTTGCCGTTATAATATTGCCTAGCGAAAATAATTCCGCAATAAAGCAATCCCGAATCAATTGATGAAAGTTCACAATTCCAAAATCGTTTTCCGGATTTCATATCAAGAAAGTGATAGTAAAAACCTTTATATCCGGTAGCTAACGATTCGGTACTTTGTTCTGAATTCCAGAAAAAATTTAACATTGAAAGTGTGTATTGAACCGATTGTTCGCGTGTTATCCAACCTTTTTCTGAACCGATTGCCCAGATAGGAACAGCAAAACCAACTGCTGCAATTGTAGCGGGAGAGGTATCTGTCGAACGATCTTTCACCAATCCGTTCACCGGATTTATTTCATTAATGAAGTAGAGAAATGATTTGTATTGTAAAGTATCAAGAAATGCTTTCTCTTTTTGAGTGAGTTTGAATTCTATTTTATTATACGGGAGATATTTCACATCACGGGATTGGCATACCACATTTGAAAAAAATCCGATTAGCAGCAAGCAAATTAATTTTTGCATTGAACACCTTTAACAATTCTAATAGTAAAGATAAGATAAGTTTAGAATTTATATTTGATAACTTTTTACGATTAAGATTTTAGTTAAATTAATTCTAAAAGTTTTAAGTAGTCAAAAAACACAATAAAAACAAGCCTCCGAGAGACATTTAAGAATAGAAATTTGTAAGTTTCGATGTAAATTAATTTTGATTGAGTAATCATACGGAATGTTAGAGCATGTTAATAATTAAAAATTTTTCGATAAAATTCATTCAAATCATTTTTTTCATTCTACCATTGTTCCAGACAAATTTCTTCGCACAAACTCTTGAAGACCGAATTACAGATATCATTTCCAAAATGACTCTTGAAGAAAAGATCTTACAGCTTCATAGACAAGGAGATATGAATACTGCAGATAACACGCGTTTAAATATTCCCGGATTTGTAATGTCTGACGGACCACACGGTGTACGAAACGGATTAGCAACTTCATTTCCTGTTGGAATTGGGTTGGCCGCCACATGGGATGTTGATCTTGTTTATAGAGTTGGCGAAGCAATGGGAAAAGAATTTCACGCAAAAGGAATTCATCAAATGCTTGGACCATGCTTGGATTTATGTCTGGATCCGCGCAACGGCAGAACTCCTGAAACGGGCAGTGAAGATCCTTATCTTAATGCAAAGATTAATACTTCAATAGTTCAAGGTGTTCAATCAACACCAACGATTGCAACTACAAAACATTTTTATACAGAGTACAGACAAAACGGAAGAACAAGCAATGACTACACACTCAGCAACCGAATGCTTTTAGAACACCACGGCTTACAATTCCGTGAAGCAATTCAAATTGGCGGCGCTATGAGTGTTATGAGTTCATATAACAAAATTAACGGAAAAAGTGCTGCAAAAAATCCCACACTTCTTACAACTGCTCTTAGAACTAAATGGGGATTTCCATATTACGTTGTAAGTGATTGGTGGTCAATTTATTCGAATCCGGATGAAGCAATAAAAGCAGGATGCGATCTAGAAATGGGCTCGAACCTTTATGCAGATACAGCCGACGGTTTACCTGGTCTTGTTAAAAGCGGTAAGTTAACTGAAGCAGATATCAATAATGCTGTGCGTAGAGTCTTAAGAACTAAAATATTATCCGGAATGATGGATTACTATCCTGCCGGTGATCCAAGCGATGTTAATAGTCCCGCTCATCAAGCTCTTTGTCTGGAAGCCGGTAAAAAAGGAATTGTACTTTTAAAAAATCAAAATAACATTTTACCGCTTGATAAGAATGCAATAAATAAAATAGCAGTACTTGGACCGAATGCTAACGAAATGAGAACAGACGCTTCCGGCAGCAGTTGGGTTGATCCGTTTTATAAAGTTTCTCCGAGACAAGGAATTGAAAATTATCTTGGGACCAATAAAGTTTTATATGCTCAAGGATGTTCAATCGCCGGGAATTATGCTAGTGATCTTAATGATGCATTACAAAAAGCAACGCAGGCAGATGTTGTTATTTATTTCGGCGGATTAGATCCGACTCAAGAAGGCGAGGGTGCAGATCGTGCAAACGGTTCTATAGAGCTTCCCGGAAAACAAAAAGATTTTATTCAACTCCTTAAAAATGCTAACCCGAATGTTATTGTTGTTTTGATAAGCGGCGGAATTTGTACGGCAACGCCTTTCATCAATGATATCAAAGGTTTGCTGTATGCATTTTATCCGGGACAGGAAGGCGGCAACGCAATTGCTCAGGTGTTGTTTGGTGATTACAACCCTAGCGGTAAACTTCCTGTTACAATGCCAACAAGTGATTTACAACTACCCGATAGAAGTAAAAATGATTTAGATGCAATTCAAGGCGGCGGATACAGATGGTTCGATTATAAAAAATTTACACCTCAATTTGCTTTCGGTTACGGATTGAGTTATACAACATTTGCATACAGTAATTTAAGATTCTCTCAAGATACTTTTATTTTCACGGATCAGGAATTAAAAGTTTCTGTAGATGTTACAAACACTGGTACTCGTGCGGGTGAAGAAGTTGTGCAGTTGTATCTGACTGAAACGTCATCTTATGTATCGAAGTTTGCAAAAGATCTAAAAGGATTTAAGAAAATTTTTCTTGAACCTGGGGAAACAAAAACTGTTGAATTCACTATTGGACCAAATGAATTGTATATATACAGCCAGCAATCCAGAAGTTATGAAATCGATCCAGGTCCATATCAAGTTAGAATTGGTGGCTCTTCCGATAATTTAAGTATAAGTAAAACAATTGATATTAGACCGCATCCTCCAAAACCAGATTTACAAATTGCTAACATCATGACTGTTCCCCGATATCCTCTCAAGGGGGACAAAGTAATTTTTCTTGCAACAATTATTAACCGCGGCACAGGACCAAGTCCAAATTCTACATTTCATGAAGTAAGTTTTAGCGTTAATGGAAATTATGTCTGCAGCTCTTTCTCTCTACAAGATTCTATTCCCAAAGGCGGAATGGCGTTGGTATGTTCAAATGTTGACGGTGATGTAAATTACTGGACAGCAGGTGATCCGGGAACATACTCAATCGAAGCATTTGTTTCTGCAATCAATGAAACAATTGAAACAAATAATAAAAAAACTGTAACACTAAAAGTTTATAATTCACCGCCTGTAAATCTTGCTTTGAATAAAACGGTTACGGTTTCGTCCATAGAAGGCACAGGATTAGAAGGAAGTAAAGCAGTTGATGGTAATATGAGTACCCGATGGTCGTCTCAATTCAGTGATCAGGAATGGATTACAATTGATTTGGGAACTACCACTCACTTCAATGAGATAAGATTGAATTGGGAATATGCATATGGAAAAGAATATCTCATTCAAGTTTCTAATGATAATTCAAATTGGACAAATATAGAGACTCAAACAAACGGCAACGGCGGTTATGAGAAATTCAGCGTCCAGGCTAATGCAAGATATATAAGAATTTATGGTACTAAACGCGGTACTCAGTATGGCTACTCTCTTTACGAAGTTCAAGTGTATAATAATATTTCATCAGGCATAAGTGAAGACGAAAATAATTTGCCGTTCAATTTTAGTCTAAGCAACAATTATCCAAATCCCTTTAATCCAACTACCACCATTGATTACACCGTGCCAAAAGCAAGTAATGTTAAGATAGAAATTTATAATTCTTTAGGCCAGCTGGTAAATGTTTTGAAAGATTCATTTCATGAAGCCGGTAAATACAATTTAGTTTGGAACGGTAGAAATTCGTTGGGCAGTTTAGTAAGCAGCGGAATATATTTTTACCGAATGAGTGCAGAAGGATTTACTCTTGTAAAAAAGATGATCCTAATGAAATAAAGAAGTAATCATCTTAATGAAGCGAAATTTCATTACAATTTCTTCATTTATACGGAAATAATTATAGCTTACTATTTTTTAGATCTCTTCGGAAAAATGAAAAAATCAAATATCATATTATTTTTCATCTCTACTATTTCTTTCAATATTTGCTTGGCTCAGAATGTTCAAGTTAACGACGGTTGGTTTTACATTAACGGGAATAAATTTTTTGTGAAAGGTATCGGATATGAGACTCATACTCGTCCGGGACAAGTTCCTTGGGTTTATAGTTTCAACGCTGATCTGATAAGATTTGATTTGCAGCGAATCAAAAACGCTGGATTTAATACTATCCGGACTTGGGGCGCCATTACAGAAGACGAATTGAAATTGGTAGATGAATCCGGATTGAAAATTCTATTCGGTATTTGGATTGATCCGGCGGGTGATTTTGGAAGTCAATCATTTAGAACGACTGTTATAAATAATGTTAACAGCGTTCTGAATTACTCAAATAAATATTCGTGTGTGATTGGCTATTTAATAATGAATGAACCGCAAGTTGCGCCAATCTATAATGCAGGTGCTCAAAATCTTTTATCTCTTTGGCAATCGGTTATAACGCTGATTCATCAAAAACACGCCGGTGTTCCCGTTTCTTTTTCAAATACAATTGTCGGTGATTATATCAATATGGATATTTTTGATTTTTCCGCATTCAACGCCTACATATATAATCCGGTAACAATAACAGGCTCGCACGGCTACCAAGGATTTTTAGGTTACTTAAAAAATAACCGTGCAAACGGAAAACCGTTTGTAATAACCGAGTTCGGCTTATCAGTTTCGCCTGGTACACCAAGTGCAAACTACACTTACGGCGGAAACACATTAGAGCAACAAACAAACGGTGATTTATTTATGTATAGAGCATTGATTGATGCCGGTGCTCAAGGCGGATGTGTTTTTCAATATCATGACGGATGGTGGAAAGATGGTCATGAATTTATTCATGATCCAACTCCGGAAGAATGGTTTGGGTTAATTGGATTTACTGATCAAAACGATATTTACGGAACTCCCCGTCCTGTGTGGCTAGCTTTCGAAAAGTACAACAAAGCAATTATTACAAATCCAAAGAATGAAGAAATTTATGCCGGTAAAATTCCGGTTGAAATTTTTACCACGGAAGATGTTACTTCATTTTCGGTTGTACAGAATAATACTGTTCTTTTAAATCAAAACATTTTCAATAATTATTATAATGGATTACTGGATTTGAATTTTAATGAAGATGTGAAAGATGCCGGATTAACTTTTAATTTTTACAATGCTGCCGGCGATACACTTAAATCGGAAACTATCTCGCTTCTTTGCACAAAAAGTGAGATTCAAATTCCGGAAATAAAAATGCAGTTAGTTCCGGCCGATTTGAATCCCGGGAGTAGAAATTATTTGCTGATGGAGATAACAAATAATCCGATATTTACAATTGAAGGAAATAAAATTGATTATGCGGTTCATCCGCACATAGGATTTGATGCCGGTACTGCTAAATCACAAACAATCACATTTATTAACAATAAATATTCAGCTCAAGATTTTTTTGATATTCCAAAAGAAACAAAGGTAACTACCTTCGGAGCCGGTGTAACAATTAGACATGGTAATTTTACTAAAAGAATTTCCACGCAAAATATTTTAACATACGGCAGTTGGGCAAATTCAATCAAAGCTATCGATGTAATTACGGATGTCTCAGAATTTGGGAATAAAAAGGACGCTCGGATCAATGGAGTTATGTTGTACCAGAACTATCCCAATCCGTTTAATCCATCAACGGAAATTAAATATCAAATTACTGCCGGCGGATTAGTAACTTTAAAAGTTTATGATCTATTAGGAAGAGAAGTTGCAACTTTAGTTAATGAATTGAAACCGGCAGGTATTTATGTAGAGACGTTGCATACAACGTCCTTACCAAGCGGAGTGTATTTCTACCGTCTTATAGTTGATCATTATTCCGAAATTAAGAAAATGATATTCTTAAAATAATTTTTTATGGATGCATTCATTTAACAACATTCACCAATTCCGTTATTTTAATAAGACCATCTTTTTAGCTCGAGTATCGCTTCCTGCCAGAATTGAACAGAAGTAAATCCCGCTTGGTAAATTAGATCCGTCGAAATTAATATTATAATAGCCCGGTAATCTTTCTTCGTTTATCAATGTAACAACTTCTCTACCAACAATATCAAATACTTTTATAATAATATGACTCTTTCTAGGTACTGAGAAACTTATTGTTGTTGTTGGATTAAACGGATTAGGGTAATTTTGAAATAATTCAAATGATAACGGAATTTGTGAGTTATTATAATCAACAGAAGTTGATACAACATTTATTTTGTAATCGGGAGAAACTGAAACAATATCTGATTCCCGCTGACCGGTACCTTTCATTAAATAGTTGCCGGGTTTTTGAACTGTGATCCAAAGCGTATCACCAATTAATTCCGGCTTGCAATCTATATCAAGTGTCTGAAAATTTATTAAAGGTACATTAGTCTTGCTCTTAACAAAATTTGCGAGGGGAATTTTTGTTGCTTTACCGATCTCAAAATTTATTTTTGAGAGATCCGGAGTGAGCCACTCAACATCGGAATAATCCGACTGTAGATTATTATTAAGCCATGCTGTGCGCTGGCTTATCCAAGTCTTCAAATAATTAACTTCGTCTTCGTAATTAGAAAAACGATTTTTATTCGGCCATGTATAAACCGCCGGATTAAATAAATCTTTCCATTTTGCAAAATTTCTTTCACGGGCTTCCGCAGTCAGCAAAATATTCTCCTCCATAAAATTTGTAAGTGAACTGATGCTGAAGGTATTATTTTTAACTTCATTCCATCTTTTTGCCAGTTTGTTTTTAAATACAGGATCAATCATTAAGTTAGTTGTCCAAAACGGACTGCTCCAAAGACCATCGTAATGTTTGTATGCTTGCCAGCCTGCAGGGTTAAAACCGTCATCATAATCTGCCAATCCGAAACAAATATCATAATCCCAAACAGGACCCATCATAAGTTTACCTCCTTCACTATCGCGGTTTTTGTAAAGGAACGCGCTCAAACGATAAGCATCGGTGTTTTTTGTAAATTCATTTATCAAGTAGTAATCCACAAATGAATCAACATCAATAAGGTTATAATAACCAGCAAAAGGATCCCGATAAAAAGCTGAATACATAATGGTTTCAAACGTGTTGATATAATTCTTTATATAATTTTGTTGAGCCGAAACTATGTCGGCAGCTTTCGGATATTCATGAATATATGTGACGGGAGCTTTTGTACTTTGATAAACCGCAGGATACGCTGAAGTCCAATATTTATCTCCCGGATCCACACGATCTATCTTAATAATATATCCGCCGGTAACGGCATCGCCAGTTATATCTGTTGTGCTCATCTTTTTTATATTAACACGATTCTTATCCCGTTTTATTTTTTCCTGTAGTATACAGAGTCCGAAATAATTTCCGTTGATTACAACTTCACAATAGCGGGTGCGCGATGCGTATCTGCCAAGGTCATTCGAGAGCTTGTACGTAATTACGTTACGCATGAAAGTTTTATCAATGTATGATGAATTGAGAACCCAATCGCTTTCTTCGGGAAATCCAAGAAGTGAAACTTTAATATCATTGCCTAAACTGTCGCGTGTTTCAATTCCATACTGTTTTTTTTCAAACATTTGAGAACTATGACCGCGTATTTCAATTCCAATTTTTGAATTATAAGCATTGAACGGATCGGTAAGATTATTCCTTTGACCTGGGCCATTATCAATGATACCCATATCCGCGGTTATTTTCGGCTCGTCAGGAATAGTCTGGCCATGAGTGTTGATTACTATGATCGGAAGATTAGATGATGTGAATGTTACCTGGCTAAAATCTTTATTGGAATTAAAAATCAGAAATAATAAAACGAAAATAATTCTGTATGACACACCTTCACCATTTATTTAATAACAATATCCTTTCTTAATTTTATATCACGTGATGAACTGCCGATTAAAATGCTATAAACACCGTTTTCAATATTCCATGATTGCATTTGTCCGTCAAAATATGCTAGAGCATTTTTTGAAACAGATAGTGTCACTTTTTTCAATTCTCCGGGGTTCAATTTAATTTTTGCAAATGCTTTCAGCTCTTTTATCGGTCTGTCAACCTTCGGTTCTTTCTCTCCAATATATAACTGAGCAGCCTCTTCGCCGGTTATAGTTCCAGTATTTTTCAAATCAAATGTAACTGTAAAATCATTTTCATCCGGTTTTACATCTAAATTTGAATATTCAAAAGTTGTGTACGATAACCCATATCCAAATGGGAAAAGCGGTTCAAGATTATATTTATCGAAGTGACGGTATCCGACATAAATATCATCTGCATAATATGTGCGTGCAGGAAATGTTTTGTATGTTCCGAATGCCGAACAATCTTCCCATCGTTTCGGAAATGTTACAGGTAATTTTCCTGAAGGATTATATTTGCCAAGAACAACATCCGCAATTGCGTTTCCGCCTTCACTTCCGCCAAACCACATTTCTACTATGCCGTTAACCTTGTTAATCCATTTATCCATTAATACCGGAGCTCCGGTTGTTAAAACAACAATAACATTTTTATTTACTTCTGCTACTTTAGAAATCAGTTCATCTTGTTCACCCGGGAGAGATAAATTATCTCTGTCCTTTCCTTCGGTTTCAATTTGGTATGATGTGCCGGCAAATAAAAGTACTTGATCAGCTTTCTTGGCAGTTTCGATTGCTGTATTCAGCAATTCATTACCCTGTGTTGTCCAGCCTAATATAGCAATAGCTCCGCCGCCTCTTTCATAATATTCCATCTTGATTTTATAAAGCTTTCCTTTTTCTAAGTGAGTTGTGTAAGATCTTGTTTCAACGGAATGATCATTCCAATCGTTTATAACAAGTTTGTCTTCAAAGAATAAACGTGCGCCATCATCTGTAGAAGTACTTAAAACGAAATCTCCTGTCTTAGGGGCTTTAATATAACCAGTCCATCTAACTGAAAAATTATCTTCACCAATATTTTCAGCCGGACTTTTTTCATCCCATTGGAAATTAATTCTTTTATCTATCCGTTTTAGAACGGGAGTTCCGGTTAAATCCATATTTGAAAAATATTCACCGATCAATCCATTTTGCTTTTGAAATTTATCTGCAAATAAATATTTTGTTTCAATTCCTTCGGCGTCGCCTTCAAGATTCAACCCTTGAGCAAATTCAATTTTAATTTTGTCTGATAGTTTTTTCTTCAAAGCATCAAGCGGAGAAATGGGATCTATGGCTGTTACATATGCGCTTCCGCCTCCACCGGTTCTTGCAACTTGTGCACCCGGTCCAATAACTGCAAGTGTTTTTATTTGATTTTGTTTGAGAGGCAAAATGTTTTGATCATTCTTCAACAAAACAATTGATGCAAGAGAGGTTTCATAAGCAGATTTCCGGTTTTCCGAGCTGTTCACAAGGTTTGGATTTTCTTTCCATACGGGATTATCGAACAAACCAAGTTTGAAAATTACACTGAGGATTCTTTTCACTTTATCATCAATTGCAGATTGAGGTATTTTTCTATTCTTAATTTCATCAATTAAAGTTTTTTGATTCAAAAATTGGCCAACTGGCATTTCGAGATCGAGTCCGCCTTTTGCAGTTGGCAATGATGAATGTACAGCGCCCCAATCACTCATAACTAATCCTTTAAATCCCCATTCGTTTTTCAGTTTGTCAATAAGCAGATAATCATTTTCACTTGCATAATGCCTGTTAACTTTGTTGTATGAACTCATCACGCAGAGAACATCTGCTTCGGTAACTGCAGCTTTAAATGACGGAAAATAAATTTCATTCAGCGCTCGCTCACTAACGAGAACATCAATCCATCCTCTCTCAAGTTCTTGATTATTCACAGCAAAGTGTTTAATCGTTGCGGCTACATTTTCTTTTTGCACACCTTTAATGTAGGAGACTGCCATACGCGATGTTAAGAAAGGATCTTCGCCAAAGCTTTCAAAATTTCTTCCGTCCATCGGCATACGAACTATGTTTACACACGGACCAAGAATTACGTGTCTGCCTTTGCCTTTAAGTTCCCGTCCAATCGAGCTTCCAATTCCGCTGACTAATTCCGGATCCCATGTAGCAGCCATTGCTACTGAAGCGGGAAATGCGGTTGAAGGATTCCATCTCACTCCTACAGGTCCGTCAGACATTCGAAGTTCCGGAATACCAAGACGTTCGTTTGGTTTCGTTGCAAATCCGGTTCCACCAAGAATATCAATTTTTTCTTCGAGCGTCATACGCTTTAATAAATCATTTACCCGTTCATCTATAGGTAATTTTGAATTTTTATAAGATGGATTTTCTTGTGCGGCTATAATTGATGCGAATAAAAGAAACAACGATAAATAAAATTTTTTCATTACTTCTCCTTTGGCTTTGCAAATCTTTTTGGCTTATTGTTTCATCTCAAGTGCATTTAAATATCCTCTGTTGACCGTACAGTTTTTAAATTTGATGTTCTCAAGCAAATCATTGAATGCTTGCTTTACAATTTCACTTGAGGGTTTTGCTTTTCGTACTTCATCAAAATTTTTCTTCGGAGTTTCAGCGAACTTGATTACTTGTTTCCACTCCTCCGTTTGTGTAAATGAAACAATACCGCGAGTTGAATCCATTTTCTTGTAAGGCCAGAAACACCAGCCAATATTATTTTTTTCTAATAATTTTCTAAATGAATTAATCCACTCATCATCATTTTCTCCTGATTCACCTAAGTATATCGGAACATTATATTCGTTGCTGTAATCAATATATTCTTGAATTTCTTTTTGCTCTGTCGGCATCCAATATTTATGAAATGTGTATGCGAGATTTTTATCAAACGGAGCGCCGAAGACTTTGAAGTTTGTATTCCATTGAGCGCCGCCAAGAAAGATAATATGATCCTTATCTACACTACGAATAGCGGCAGTTAGTTTTTTATAGAATGGCTCAAGTAATTTGTTCAGGTCTTCTTTGTTCTCGTAGAAATGCGGAATCGGCTCGTTCAACAAATCGTAACCTATCACTATTTTCTCATTTTTATATCTTGCAGCAATTTTTTTCCAAAGTGCAATTGTTGTTTGTTGAGCATCTTCGCTTTCAAACAGAAACGGGTAACTCCAGCTATCGTCAATATTATCGCCGGTTTGCCCGCCGGGTGCGGCATGCAGATCCAACAAAACATAAAGATTTTCTTCACGGCACCACTTAATTACATCATCCAGCCGCTTGAATCCTTCTTCTAAAAATATATCAGGATGATCTTCAACAAGAAAAAGTTTAAAATTGAAAGGAACACGAATATGATTTAATCCTAAATTTTTAATGTAATGAATATCTTCTTTGGTGATGTAATTGTTGCGAAATGTTTTCCAAAATTTTCTTGCTTCATCCGCACCGAGAAGTTCTTTGAAAGTATTATCAATCAAACGGTATGAGCTTACATCTTCGAAGTGGAACATATATCCTTCGGGATTCAGCCAGTTACCCAGATTGATTCCCTTCGGTATAAAAACTTTTCCGTTGGCATCAATAAAATTCTTTCCTTCACAGCGGATAAATCCTCTTGTCTGTGCAGAAATACCAATTCCGATTACTATTAACCAGAAATAAATAACAAAAAATTTTTTCATAAATTTTTATTTTAATATTAAAACCAGTTTGAATTCAATTTCTTTCTTTGATCTTTCGTTTGTTTTAATAACCATTCATAGATTTCAGGATTATCGTAAGTTTGAGTCCACGAATCGTGGTTAGCTTCCGGATAAATTGTAAGCTTAGCATTTCCTTTACATGCAATAAGTGCATCAACAAGTTCTTTGGATTTTTGCGGATTAACTACATTATCTTTTGCACCGTGAAATGCCCACACGGGTAAATCACCTATTTCACAGATTGTCCATGAATCACCCCAGCCGCAAATTGGAATAATTGCCGCAAGCCGTTCCGGAATTTCATTTGCAAGTTTCCATGTGCCGTATCCGCCCATACTTAGTCCTGTGATATAAATTCTGTTCTCATCAACATTGTAGTTTCTGATAATATCGTCAAGCAATGCTATAAGAGTATTGGTTTTCCAGCGGATTCCGTTTGGACATTGTGGAGAAACAATTATGAAAGGAAAATCTTTTCCTTGATCTATCAGTTTAGGCGGACCATGTTTTTTAACTAATTCAAGATTACTTCCCCGTTCACCGCTTCCATGTAAAAACATCATTAAAGGAAATTTATCTTTACTATTATAATTTTTAGGCAGATATAGTAAATAATTAATGCTTACCGTCTGCTCATAATTTGTCGTCAAATTTTTTTCTTCCTGTCTGTTCCTACTTGTTTCCTTAACAATATTTGAAGAACAACCAGTAATTAGCAATAAATATCCTGCGGTGATTATCAGAAATATCTTTTTCATCTTTAATTTCCTAATCAACAACTGAAAATGAAGCTTCTTTCACATCTTCAGAATTAGTTCCGACAAAAACTTTGAAGTCTCCCGGTTCAACAACAAACCTCATATTGATATCGTAAAATTTCAACTTCTCAGGTGTAATTGTGAATTCAACTTTCTTTGTTTCACCGGCCTTCAGAAATATTTTAGAAAAATCTTTCAATTCTTTAACGGGACGTGTAACACTACCGACCAGATCACGAATGTATAGCTGGACAACTTCTGCACCATCTACTGATCCGGAATTTTTAACATTAACACTAACTTTTAAGGATTCATTTTTCTTGATCTTATTTTTGTTTAAGGAAAGATTAGAATAAGTGAATGTTGTATAACTCAGACCAAAACCGAAAGGATAAAGTGGTGTATTCTCTAAATCCTGATAATAAGAAGTATAGTGATCATTTGGATTATATGGACGGCCTGTATTCTTATGATTATAATAGATAGGAATTTGTCCAACATAGCGCGGGAAAGTTACCGGAAGTTTCCCGCTGGGATTATAATCACCGAATAAAACATCGGCAATAGCATTGCCTGCTTGAATTCCTAAATACCATGTTTCAATCACAGCAGAAACATTTTCCTGAATCCATGGAATAGTTAGCGGTCTTCCGTTCATAAGTATAACAACTACAGGTTTGCCTGTTTTTTGAATTGATTGAACAAGATCTTCTTGAATACCAGGAAGATCAATTTTTGCTCGCGAACTTGCTTCACCGGCCATATTTCTGCTTTCACCAACAACAACAATTGCTACATCAGATGCGTTTGCGAGCTCAACAGCTTTTGTAAAACCGTTTTTCTCTTCCCCTAAAATTGTACATCCTTCTTCATAATTTACTTCTGTACTTTTCCCTAATTTATTTTTAATCCCTTCTAAAACTGTAACAACATCATTTGCATTTCCTTGTTGAGACCAGCCGCCCAGAGGATCATCTTTTGAATTTGCAAGAGGACCGATGACGGCAATTTTTTTCAAATCTTTTTTTAGAGGAAGTAAATTATTTTTATTTTTAAGTAGAACCATCGCCTCCCGTGCTGATTGCAAAGTTGCCTGAACAATTTGTTTGCTCATAACTGTATTTTTTTCGCGTTCAGCTTCGCAATATTTATACGGATCATCAAACAATCCAAGACGGAATTTAATTCTTAAGATCCTGCGGACACTTTCATCAATTATTTTTTGCGAAACTTTGCCTTCATTCACTAATTCTGAGAGGTGATTGTAATATGCATTTGCTTCCATGTCCATATCAACGCCGGCTTTAATTCCAAGTTCTGCAGCTTGTTTCAAATCTTTTGCAACACCGTGTGGAATTAACTCACCAACTGAATTCCAATCGCTCACAACAAATCCATCAAACTTCCATTCTTTGCGTAAAATTTTTGTTTGAAGAAAATTACTTCCGGAAGAAGGTACACCGCCGACTTCATTAAATGAAGCCATCAACGTTGCAGCTCCGGCATTAACAGCTGCTTGAAAAGGTCGTAAATAAACTTCACGGAATGTTCTTTCAGAAAAATCAACCGTATTATAATCGCGTCCACCTTCAGCACCGCCGTATCCTGCAAAGTGTTTAATACAAGCAGCAATTGTATTATTTGCGCTAAGATCATTTCCCTGATAACCTTTAACGCGTGCAACTGCCATTAAGGAACCTAAGTATGGATCTTCACCGCTTCCTTCCATAATTCTTCCCCATCGCGGATCTCGTGCAATGTCAACCATTGGATTAAACGTCCAATGAATACCGGCCGACGAAGCTTCGATTGCCTGCCAGCGTGCAGATTTTTCTACAAGGGAAGGATTCCAGCTGCTGGCCTCTGCTAACGGTATTGGAAACGTTGCGCGAAAACCGTGAATAACATCAAGACCAAAAATAAGTGGAATTTTTAAGCGTGATTCTTCAACTGCAACTTTTTGAATTTTTTTGGTTTCTTCCGCACCGAAAACATTTAACAGAGAACCAATTTTACCTTTACGGATTAATTCTATATGCCCTTCACGCGGTCTGGATGTTTGTGTACCTGTATCCCATCCTCCGCTGTATTGAACTAACTGCCCGATTTTTTCTTCAAGATTCATTAACGCAAGTACCGAGTCAACCCGCTGTTCAATTGTTTTTTTCTGCGCGAAAGAAATTGAGCATATAAAAATAAAAAGTAGAATTTTTTTCATGACAGTCCTCTGTATTAAACTAATTAATTTCCTTAAGTAATAACTGTGAGCTGACAATAGATGTCTGTAGATTTATTCATTCACAGTGTTTCCAGACTTTGCTATAAGACTTTGAAGAAAGATATTATTAATATGTTAATCCAAATCCGTATGGAAACAACGGATCGTAATTTGTATCTCCGATATTAATTGGAATTTGCTGCATGTTTTTAGGCCATGAATGCGGGAGTTTTCCGACAGGTTTAAAATCACCGAATAAAACATCTGCAACTCCTTGTCCTTCAGTTCCCGGCAGCCATGCTGCAACAAATGAGTCACTAATTTTCAAACTTGGTTCTATTAACATCGGTCTCCCTGAAATGAGTATAACAACAACCGGAACACCTGAAGTTTTTGCTTTTTCGATTGCCTCTGCGTCTTCTTTCGCTAAACTTAGATCCTCACGGTCACCAATCATTTCAGCGTATGGAGTTTCGCCTACAACAACAATACAAACATCTGCACCCTCAGCACCGGAGCCATCAGTAGATGTTGTTACTTCTGTGTTCTTTGAAACTGTGTTCTTAATTGCTTGTAAAATTGTTGTGCCTCCGCTAATCACATTTCCGCTTTTACTTTGCCAGCTGATTGTCCAACCGCCGCACTGATTACCTATATCATCGGCACTTTTTCCTGTAACGTGAATGCGTTTTAAATTTTTTGATAAAGGTAAAACTTTATTATCATTTTTTAATAATACAAGTGATTGGCGGACTGCATCACGTGCAATTTCTCTATGCTTTTTTGAACCGATCTGTGTAGTTAATTGCTTATCGGTCATCGGATTTTTGAAAAGCCCTAATTCAAATTTTACTTTTAATATTCTACGAGCCGCATCATCAATTCTGCTTAACGGTACTTTATTTTCGTTTACAAGTTCTTTCAGCTTTGTAATGAAATCTACATAATTGTTGTTTTGTCCATATCCGTTCGGAATCATAATCATATCGAGTCCGGCATTAATGGATTTTTCAATATCACTCTTATAGTCTTTCCCAAGCTGGTCTATAGCAGCCCAATCTGAAACTAAGAAACCTTTGAACCCGAGCTCTCTTTTCAAAACATCGGTTAATAAATATTTATGCTCATGTAACTTTTCATTATTCCAACTGCTGTATGAAACCATAATTGACTTAGCGCCGGCTTTAATTGCTTCAACATAACCTTGCAAGTGTATTTTACGAAGAGTCTCTTCATCAATTTCAGTATTGCCTTGATCTTTTCCGTTTGTAGTTCCGCCATCACCGGCAAAATGTTTAACACAAGCAAGTACCGAGGTTTTATCAGAAAGATTTTTTCCCTGCATTCCTTTTACATAAGCCGCTCCCAACATTTTAACTAGATCCGGATTTTCGCCATAACTTTCATAAGTTCTTCCCCATCTTTCATCACGTGCGACAGCAACACACGGGGCAAAATCCCATTGCATTCCTGTTCCTTTTATTTCAGCTGCGGTAACAGCAGCAACTTGTTCAACAAGTTTTGGATTATGAGTTGCACCAAGTCCGACATTGTGCGGAAAGATTGTTGCACCATCAACGTTATTATGCCCGTGCACCGCATCTATTCCCCAAATGATAGGTATTTTTAAGCGTGTCGTAAGAGCAAGGTTTTGAAAACTATCATAAAGATTGGCCCAACCTTTGGCGGTTATATCATCCGGTTCAGAATTACCGCCGCACAAGATTGAACCAAGATAATATTTAACGATGTCATCAACATTTTTTTTAATTGCATCATAATCAACTTGTGTCATCTGACCAATTTTTTCATCAAGAGTCATTTGGGAAAGAAGGGCATCAACTTTTTTATCAATAGCATTTTGTGCGTTAACTGAAAATATTCCGGCCAATAGAAATATTATGACAGGAAGAATATTTATTTTCATTTTGTCCTCAAAAAAAATTAAAACAACAGAAAGGTTACAAATCCTTTCCAACGATATTTATCACTTTGTTTTCTTTAATTCATTCCAGATAAGAGCACTGGCACCAAGAACAGCGGCATGCGCACCCGGAAGTGCCGACGGAAGAATTTTAACTTTATTCTTGAAAATGTTTAGCAAGTATTCTTCCATGTATTGTTTTGTCGGTGCAAAAATTAAATCGCCTGAAAGAGCGAGACCGCCGAAAAGAATTATTGCTTCTGGACTTAAATGTGCAACAGAATCTGCAAGTTTGAGACCGAGAATTTTACCGGTGTAGTCAAATGCCGCTAATGCAAGTTTATCACCGTTGTTTGCTGCATCGGCAATATCTTTAGATTCTAGTTGATTAAAACTCACATTCCTTAATTCACTGGGAATGTTTGTTGTTCCAATTAATTCAAAAACAGTGCGCTTAATACCTGAAGCCGAAGCATAAGTCTCTAAACAACCTTTTCTTCCGCACCCGCACTCACGGCCATTAGGATCAACAATAGTGTGGCCAATCTCCCCTGCAAATCCATCGGCTCCGTAAACTAACTCATTATTAACAACGATTCCGCTGCCGAGACCTGTTCCCAGAGTTATTACTATAAAATCTTTCATTCCTTTTGCAACACCGAAGATCATCTCACCGATTGCAGCAGCATTTGCATCGTTAGTAATTGCAGACGGTAAAGGAGAATATTTTTTTACTATATCTAAAACATTTACAATTCCCCAATTTAAATTTGGCGGCCTCTCAACCGTTCCCTTATAATAGTTGGCGTTCGGTGCGCCAATTCCAATTCCAATCAGTTCATAAACATCAGAATATTTTTTGAAATCATTATCAATCTTGAAAAATAATCTGCTGAATAATTGATCGGCGTCTTGATCTGCTTGAGTTAGGATAGATGATTCATAAATGCATTCACCAGCTTCATCAATAAAACCAAAAACAGTATTAGTTCCTCCGACATCTATTCCTATTGCAACTTTTTTCTTCATGGTTATGCCTTTGCTGTAACGAATGATGGTTTATGCCCTTTAATTCCGTAATAAGCAATGTACATATAACATAATACGGGTACAAAGAATGCATGGTGAATCCCAATATTATCTGCAAAGAATCCTTGAACAACTGGAAGAATTGCACCGCCGACTATTGCTGTGCAAAGTATTCCGGATGCTTGGCCGGTATGTTTACCAAGACCATCAATCGCAAGTGTAAATATTGTTGGGAACATAATCGAATTGAATAACCCGACAGCAAGAATAGCCCACATTGCAACTTGGCCAAAGGTCAGCATCGAAATAATTACGAGAGCGGCTGCAACAAAAGCGTTAAACGAAAGAACTTTTCCTGGATTAATTTTTCTTTGAACTGCTGAACCGATAAATCTTCCTATCATAGCTCCGCCCCAATAGAAGGATACAAATTTACCGGCATCGGATTCTTTTAGGCCTGCAATGAATGGTTGACCAATATAGTTAACAAGAAAACTTCCTATAGAAACTTCTCCGCCTACGTAAACAAATATTCCAATTGCACCAAGCACCAAGTGTTTGTAACCCCATGCGCTTTTATGATGATGATCAAAACTTCCGCCATCACCGCCGCTTGAACCGACTTCTGACGCTTCAATTTTGGGCAACTTGACAATAGCAAAGATAGCTGCAATAACAAATAACGCTGCTGCTAATCCAAGATATGGAACTTGAACTGCGCCGGACTCGGCTAATTTATATGCCGAAATTTGTTCAGCACTCATTGTTTTAAAATCTTCAACGGTCTTTACTGCAACTGAAAGAATTATCAATGCACCAAAGTATGGGGCAATTGTAGTTCCGAGCGAGTTGAAGGCTTGAGTAAGATTTAATCTGCTTGATGCAGTTTCGGGTTTACCAAGAATTGCAACATAAGGATTTGCTGCTACTTGTAATATTGTAATACCCGATGCAAGAACAAACAACGCACCTAAAAACATTCCGTACGATTGCATACTTGCTGCCGGATAAAATAACAAGCAGCCAATACCGGCGGTAATTAAACCAATAACTATTCCGCTTTTATACCCAATTTTTTCTACAAGGATTCCTGCCGGCAACGAAACAACAGCATAAGCAGTAAAAAAACTGAATTGAATAAACATTACCTGCGTATAATTTAAAGTGAAAACTGCTTTGAGGTGTGGTATCAAAATATCGTTAAGGCAAGTAATAAATCCCCACATAAAAAACAGCGAAGTAAGTACTGTTAGTGCGAAGTTATAATTTTGCCCGTTATTAACAGCTTTTACATTAGTTGTAGTAGGTGTAGAAGAAGCCATTTATTTCTCCTTATTAGTTAAATTCTATAGAGAGTTTATTCGTTTTAAGTAATTCAAAATATTTACTAACTATTGTATTACAATCACATTCTAACAATAATTCTGATTACCAACCTAATAAACTATTTATCTGTTTTCTATTTTAACAATAACATTTTTTTTGTCTGAGAGAAACCATCCGTCTGTAATGTATAGAAGTAAACTCCGCTTGGTAAAGATTCTGCATGCAGCGTTTTTACATATTGACCGGCATGCTGTTCTTCATTTACAAGAGTAGCAACCTCAGATCCGAGCAAATTAAAAACCTTTAATGAAACGAAACCGAAATTTGGAAGACTATAACTTATTGAAGTATCCGGATTAAACGGGTTTGGAAAATTTTGCTCGAGTCGGAATTCATTAGGAATATTTGTTCCAACTTTCACTTCAGAAGTAGTTAGTGATTCAATAATAATTCCATTGAGCAGTGGTCTTTCAATCTGTGCGGCAAAATGAATATCTAGTATGTTGTCGTTCACTTCTACATTATCAATAATTTTTTCTAATGCTGACTTTGCACCAACTTCCTTAAAAATATCTAGCCTGTCAATAACAAGATTACCTTGGACATAAACATCAAACACTCTTTTACCAATTGTGCTAAAATAATTTTCTGCGAACAATAGTTTGATTTTGTATTTACCATTTGGAACACGCACAACGTATTTTGCTAATCCGTTAATTTCGGATTGGAAAATAGTATCGTCATTCGTGTTGGCTATCGGGTCAGAAACTGTTCCTTTTACACCTTCCATAAATCCATAATTAGAAGAGTCAGTTACAAACTCTTTATCGGCATAAAAATCCCCGTAAGCATTACCGCCGGCATTGATCTTAAACGGAAAATTTATTTTCGGAGTTACTATTATGGAGTGAGCAACCAGGTTTATAAAATTAGCAGGTGACCAAGTATCTTTAATATTTCTGACAATAAAATTGGGATTTGAATTGAGATCTACCTTATCAACTAAAATATCAACAGTTCGATTGTCTCTTAATAAAGTTGTATTTGTTATAACCGATCCGGTCAAAATATAATTTCCGTTTGTTTCCGCAGTTGTTCTTTCAATTTGTTCTGAGAAAAATGCTTTTAATTCATTATCAGCTACAACACGTGCAGAAATTATTTTGGGTGCTGAATTATCCGTATAACCCAGCGCGTTTTTATCCGTTAGACATAGAATCAACTTGCCATTAACAAAAGCAATATTTTCAGGCACAAAGTCACTTCTATTTCCGCCAAACCCGTGATTACCTTTTTCCCATCTCGTATCATCAAAGGTGTTGAAATCATCACGCCAATCAAGTGTAAAATTATTGTTTGTTCCATAATTACCCGCACCCGGCGAATATTTGTAATAAGCCACCCAATCATAGTATCCAAATGCCGGAAGTACCGCCTCGTTCCAAACTCCGGCCCAATTAGAATTTGTAGGACTCCAAATGTTCATCATTAATTTTTGTGCTCTGGTTATTGTGTTTATATGGTCTCCTGTCTGTCTGTAAACTTCAACTCCATCAATGAACCAAGCTACATATTGTGGTGTCCATTCAATTGTATAGGTATGATAATCCAAAGCGGGATCAAAATTCACAAATTGATGACGGACATGATTTGTCTGACTTAAAGTGATAGTATTGAATTGCACATCGTTGTTATAACGTCCCATGATTTCAATATCAATTTCATTCCATTTAGAGGATGACCATGGATCATTCGGAAGTCCGTCAAAATATGTAAATAACGAAGTAAGAACTCCTTCTTTGCCCGGAGCTTTGATACTCGCTTCAAATCTTCCGTAAAGGTAGGAATCTTTTGTTCTGTATTCTGCGCCTCTAACTTGTGCTAAAGAATAAATTTGAATGCACAGAATGAATACTGCTAAAAAAAAATTTTTATTTTTCAAATTAATTAGACTCGTTGAAGAAGACTATTTTTTTAACAGTTAGGCTGCTGTATTTTTTTATAATTCCGTAAAGATGAATTTAAAAAATTGCTTCCCAATAATTTTGGGGTGAGTAAAATACTCACCCCTTAGCTTTTTCCTTATTTAGAATCATATGGAGGCACCCATATGAGGAAAAATATTTTCTCCGTTTTAGTTAGAAAGTTATTCCTACGGAAAATCTTTGAACATTATTTAATCTTCCGAAGTCTCCGTATGAATAATCAATTTTTATAGAAACGTTCCCGATAAACCTTTGTTGTACGCCGGCGCCAAATGTATACGACTCTTCCGATTCTTTTAAAAGGAGAGATTTATAACCGGCTCTAATAAAGAACATATCATTAAATGTATATTCACCGCCAACATTTAGACTCTCGTAATTATCACTCGGATGTAATGCGTCAACCGCAATTAAGAATTTATGCATCGAGCTATTAATAAGTTTATAAGACAGCCCGACTCTAAAAATCAACGGCAATTCCCATTCGTCAGTTTGTAAATAGGCGGGTATTCTATCATTATTTCCGGTTGAGTTTTTATCGGGATCGTAAAGTACAAGTGCGGAAGTTCCGTCCAATTTCATCTTTGTTCCAAAATTTGAGATTGACATTGCAAGAACGATTCCATCAAATGGAGTTATATATTGAACGCCCATATCAATAGCGAATGCGGTTGCGTTTGTTCTCCAGATTTTTTGATTAATAAATTTCGGATTGAAACCGATAGCAAAATTATCTGTAAGATTAATCGCATAAGCAATGCTGAACATTACATCAGAGACACCAAAAGTTTCACCTGTACCTTCCGGATCCTGAACTGTTCTTACAATCATATCTTCAATATTTGATGAAAGAAAACTTAAACCGAGTGTACCATAAGATCCAACATTATAAGATGCAGCAACGTAGTTATAATTTATGCCTGCAATCCAGTTTACATGATCAAAAACAACAGCACCTCCGGGTATTTTTGCTAAACCGGCAGGGTTCCAATAAATTGCTGTAGGATCATCAGAAACCGCAACGTATGCACTGCCCATTCCCGAAGCTCTAGCACCTTGGTTTATTGAAAGGAATTGTGCAGCAGTAGTTCCTTTCTTTGAAACATCCGAAACAAAGTTTTGTGCGGTGATAGTAGAAATATCTACTAAACTTATAGCCGCAATCAAAATCAGAAAAACTAAATTTATTATTCTTCTTTTCATATCTCGCTCCACCGCTATTTGATTACAGCAAATTTGCCAATGTACTCGCCAATACCCGGCGCATCAACATGATAAATGTAAAGTCCGTATGCCAAATCCATTCCGTCTTCTGTTATCAGATTCCATGATAAAGTACCATCCTCGGAACCTGATTCTTTTTGAAGTGTTTTTATCAAAGCACCTGTTACATTGTAAATTCTAATTGTACACCTCGTTGGCAGATGAATAAAATCCATTCGTCTTTCACCGCGTCCGGTTTGAATAAGATTTCTCTTTTCCCAAGCATTAGCACTTATGTACGGATTCGGAACAGCAGCAATTCGGCTGAGAGAATTCTTTGCAAGATCTGCATCAACCTTTGCACCTTTAGTCGAGAATTGGAAATAATCACCTGTCTTGAAGGGTTTAGTGGTCACAATTCTAAAAACATTTCCCGGTCTTGGCGTAATATACACAGGTGCGGAGGGCTGCCTATACTGAATTCTCCATGTTAATCTAAATTGATTTTGCTCATACTCAATAATTACAATGTCGTCACCCAAACTGAATTGTCCATCAGAATTATTATCAAAATATTCAGCTTGAACTTCTACTCCTCGTGAAATATTACGGACTTTAAACGGTACCGGTTTCTTAGTAAATGGAGTAGTTATTGTCTGACCTTCAGGCAGCCATTCAATTTCATAATCGGAAGGCCAAGCAACATTTCGTTGCGGAGAACTTTTATCAGGAGCTACAAACATATCAACATTACTAAAACCAACCACCCAGCCTTTTTGTTTAACAACACCAAGTGTATCACCGATTACAGAAAAAATAAGTCCATCAAACGGAGTACTGAATTTTCCGACACCAATGTTAGAACTATCAACATTTGCAAAAATCACTTCTTCTGTTCCGTTCAATGTGCGGGTCAAAGAATATCCGGTAGTTTTATATTTTGGTACATCACCGCTTGCAGTAAAATTAATTTTATAAGTAGCGCCTTCTTTAACTTCATTCGGATTTAGAACTATCATACTTACCTTACCGGAGCCAAGACCCTGCGTAACTTTTGTTAAATCACCTGTAATTTGAGGAGGAAGGTAACCAGCGGATGGAGAGTTCGGTGTAACAACAGCGCAATTGATATCAACAAATTTAATTTGACCTGAAAAATCCTGAGAAATTATTTTTGTTGTTTCACTCGGAATTAATCCTTTTGTACCATAAGCAGGATCTCCTTGATCATAAGCGACTAAAGCGTAATAATAAGTGCTTCCATTAGTAACGGTGGAATCAACGTATGAATGTTGAAGTCCTGTTTCATTTCCTCTCCAGAAATGAGCACCGTTTATTCCCACAGGATCAGGACCTTTAAGACCATCTTTCAAATCAAATTGAGCAATTGGTTTCCAATATTTTGGCTCACCTTTAGAATCTGTTATCAACTTAATATCATTAAACTCCGGCTCCTGACTTCTATAAAGTAGGTAACCCTCAAAATCTTTCTTTCTTAAAAATCTATCAAAAGATTTCTCGGCATAGTCATTCCAATAAAGAAATACTTTTTTATCTCCTGCTATAGCAGTCAAAGTCGGTTTTAAAGGAGGCTGAGAGAAATTATAATTTGCATTGTAGATTGATTGAACTGTCTCTTTATTAAAAACCATATCGTCATAATCAACACCAAATACCAACGCAACAGAAAATCTTTCACGTTTATATAATTTTAGCGGAAACGGGCCTGAACCGAAAAGAATTTGAATGTTAGAATTTGTTAATGAAGTATCGAAACTATTATAATTCATTTTTCTCCAAATCACTTCATCATTCTTAGGCCAAATAGCATTTGGTCCCTTGTTAGATAATCTTTCGATAACCAAGCTTGTTAAACCGATCTGATCTGATTCATCTTTATCGGTTCTATCAAAATTTGGTTCACCATCTGTTGGTAAGCCATCACCCTCACCTTCGTCAGGGCCATTGTACTGCGGATCATCCGGTCCAACACCATCTTTTCCAAGATCGTCGTTCAAAGGTTCTCCTGCATCCCAGTGTCCGTCATGGTTTAAATCCGTATATGGAACCCAGTTATGATTATCGTCAATACCATTATCACGACTTTCATCAGTCATACCATCTTGATCGTTATCAATACCATCAGTTGAATTACCCGGACTTTCCAAAAATGCGTAACCAACGAAACCGGTCTTCCAATTATCAGGCGGTGCAGCACCATCATGGTCGAATGCGTATGCAAGATCAAGTTTAGTATTGTAAGAAGCATCGTCATCGCCATTATCATTTAAACCGCCAACACCTGTATCACAATAAAATCCAAAATAAGTTGTATCTAATGATACCTCGGATAAATTAACTATATCATAATGGAAAAAGATGATATCTTCTGCCAGTACATGCGACCATTGAAATCCACGCACTTCAGTTCTTAATCCCAATCCTCCCCGGTTATGATCTGAAGGAAGCGGATAATAAAAATAAGGCGGACGGGAAAATTCTTTATCTTTTGAATCATCCATTGCATAAAAAACTTCAAGATCAGCATTCATAACACCGCGTCCAAAATATCCGAACCAATAACCATCCCAATTAGCATTAACATTTGGAAGTGAACGGGGCCAATTTTCAGGCCATGATCGGGGTCTTGTACTCATTGCAGGTTGTTCTGATGCGGCTGCAGCATATCCCGGTATCGGTTCCATTACCCACAAATCTCCGGTAACAGGATCATAATCAACTTCTTCTCTATATGATGTTTCTGCAGGATGAACAAGTTGTCTATTACCAGGGGCAAAAATTGCGGATGTTACAATTGGTGTACATCCATCCAAATACATGTGCCCGGTTCCTTTTGGCCATTCACCCGAAGGTCTATCCGGCCATGTACCCACTTGTCCATCATTCTGGAAAAGTGTTCTAACCAGGTTTCCATCCATTACAGCTTTTTTTCTATATGTCTTATCCCCGTACGGCTCCAAACGATATTTTAATATCTGTTCCTGTGTCTGAGCCCAAGTAGCATCGGCAATAACGAGGAAGGTAAGTAACCATAAAATTTTTCTTTTCATTCTCAACTCCATTTTCTAAAAATATTTCTGTGTTCCGGATTAGAAATTAACATTGAATCCAATGTTGATTCTTCTTGGAGATGAGTAGTCTCCTGGATTTCTTAAATATTGTTCAATAGTATTTCTTCCAATAATTGGAGCAGCAAATTTTGTATTCAAATCAATACCGGCTCTACCTGTAGTGCTGGATACGCCATATTCATTCTTTATGTCAAACAAGTTATAGACAAGTAAGAATGCATTTACATCAAGACCGAATACCTTGAATTGTTTATTTGTTCTGAGATCAACATTTAATGTATTCGGTTTTCTTCCGCCGTTTTCAAAACGTAATCCTTGTGAATAACGCGGGTCTTCAGTGTATGGTGCGCCTGAGCCGTAATTAAAAATTATTCCCGCTGTCCAATCCGATGGATCTCCAATTGTTATTGAAGCATTAATAGTGTGTGTCTGATCCCAATCAAGCGGAACAACTTTTTTATTCGATTCAACCGGGGGATCGGCTTGATTATTATAAAATTCCACCATCGGATCTGATGCATTACCCGAAGCAACTTGATAAGTATAATCTATTTTTGCACTGAAGAAATCGGCAAATCTTTTATCCAGCGTAATGATTACACCTTTAACGTTTCCATAATCCCTATTTATAAATCTTGCAAATGTAAATCCTTCGTAGGTTTTAAGAATCTGCATACCGAGAAGATTTCGTATATCACTGTAATAAAGAGAAACATCAATAGAAACTTCAGGAAAGATTACCTGTTGTAATCCTAATTCATATTTAACTGTTTTTTGTGATTTCAATTCCGGATTTCCAACTGAAGATGAAAGAGAAGTCGTCTGATCAATTAAGTAAGCGTAATTAGTGTATAAGTTTTCAAAACTTGGAATCTGGAAAAAATGTCCGTATGAAAAATGGATAGCTCCTTTTTCAGACATCGGAAATGAAACACCAAGCCGGGGACTAATTTGGTATTCAGATTGTGCATTTCTCTTTTGGAATGCATTAGGAAAGTTAGGATTGTTTAACGGGTTGCGAATATCAATTGGTAAATCTGTATTTGAACTAAAGAAATCAAATCTTACTCCGGCATTGATAATCATTATATCATATTCCATCTTATCTTGAATGTATGCCGATAGTTCGTATGGGTATCTCATATAACTTTGATTGTACTTAGTATTAGGATCACTATAACCCAAAGTAAAAATTGCATTACCCAACGAATCTAATTGTCCTTCCGTCATGTTTCTAATTGTTTTCCAGCTGTTCCAAATTGTATGAAGTCTTGCTTCGGCACCAATCTTAATTTTATGTTCTTTCGTAATCTGTGATTCTAATGATAATTGCCCAATATAAGTTTGTGTATATCTATTATATCTATCAGTCTCGTTACCGCCTTGATTAAAAGTATAACCTGTAATAGGTGAACCTTGATTTGGTTCAACGTAACGAGGATCGTATTCATCTTCATATAAATAGCCCCAGAACTTATGATAGTTCGATGAGAGCTTTAATGTTGCAAAAGTACTTTGAGAAGGTATCCATGAAACTTGAAAACTATGAATTGTATTTGTACGGTAATGATTTTTTATCGCATCCGGAGTCCATTTGTAAGCATGACTATAATATTTATTCCAGTTATCATCCCAAAAAATACTATAGCTAAATTTCCACTGATTAAAATTATAAGTTAGTTTACCGTTAAAAGATTTTTTCTCATAAGGATTCATCGGTACAAAAGCGCTGTCTCCGGTACCATGATCAATCCAATAAGTTTGATTTCCAGCAATTGGAAAAGTTGGTCTATCGTCTGAAACATTATAATATCTTTGTCCATACTCATAGCCATCATCGCGAAAATATCTGCCTGTTAAAAAGAAAGTTAAATTATCTAAAACTTGTGTCGGTCCGCTCAAAGTTAATTGAAAATCTCTCGGACCATTCAGATTAGCTTTATTTACATTTTGAAAAATGTCTGTGTGAGTTGTAAAATAGTTCCCTACATAAGCCGATACTGAACCATCGTATTTTGCACCGCCGTCTTTTGTAACAATATTAACAATTCCTGCCATCGCTTGACCGTACTCTGCATTAAATGTACCGCTGATAACTTCCATCTGTCGAATTGAAGAGTTTTCTACTTCAACGGACATACCACCGTTGAATACATCTGTAACAGTAACGCCATCAACTAAATAAGAAACTTCACCGGAACGTCCTCCTCTAAAATGCCCGTTAACAACACCGGCCTGGAGGTTAACTACTTGATTCAAATTTTCTACGGGCATCATTTTTAATTCTTCTGAAGAAACAATAGCTGTTGATGAAGTGAGATCTTTTGTAACGAGCGGCTGTTTGGCTTGAATAACAATTTCGCCAACATTAATTGTTGCAGGTGTAAGGTTTATATCAAGGCGTGTAGTTTGATCAATCCTAATTGAAATTTTTTGAACCGTAACTTTATGGTAACCTATAGAACTAACAACAACAGTATATGTCCCAGGTGAAATATTATTGATATAATAATATCCGTCCAAATCTGCTACCGCACCTAAGTTGGTACCCTGTAAAAGAATTGTTGCACCAATCACTGGTTCTTTGACTTCAGAATCAATCACCTTGCCTGCTAGTTTTCCAGTCGTACCCGCATTAATAAATGAAGAAGCAAACAACAAAAAAATAAGACTCAGTTGTATTACCCTTCTCGACAACTTGATACTCTCCATTCTATTAATCCTGTACATAATTCATTCCTTGAAAAATTTAAGTTATAGAAACAAAAAAGGGCACTCCATATTCGGGAGTGCCCCTAAATTGATTTTATTATTTGATCAACATCATCTTCTTAACACTAGTGAACGAACTACTTTCGATTCTGTAAATGTAAACACCAGATGCAAAACGGGTAGCATCGAAATTAACAGTATATTTACCTGCTTCTTGATATTTATTTACTAAATCTGCAACCTGGCGACCAAGTATATCATAAATCTTTAATGTAACGAGACCCGGCTTAGCAATTGTGTATTTAATTTGTGTAGCTGGGTTGAAAGGATTAGGATAGTTTTGATCTAATGAATATTGCAGCGGTAGTTCATCTTTTACATCTGTTACAATAACATCGGAACTTCCGTACCATGAATACATCCAGGTATTTGGATATTGCCAACCGGCATCATTATCATATGGTGACCAGCCTAATTGACCTTCGCGGTTTCTCCATAGTTCGGGAGAGTTTAATCCATCGTTATCACAAACCAACAACTGAAGCGGAATCTTAAATCCTTCATGTAGATAGAGTGTGTCTTGTGTGCCTGCTGGGGTTTTTCTTAATTTTATAATATCGGCTAATGCTAATCTTCCTTCAACCATATAACCAGACGGGAATTTTTCCTGCCAGTAATAATTTGTACCGGGCATTAACAACGAATCTTTTTCTGATTCCCAGTGATCACTTCTTGCTCTATCTTTATTAAATCTAAAATGGTAATCCGGAAAGTGACCATGTCTGTAAGAAGTATGTTGTCTTGCTTCTTGATTGTATAAGCCGATTTCAATATCAACACAGTCAAGTGCCCAGCTTGAACCTTGACTCAAGTATGATATATTATTATAAACAATATCATCAGTAACATCGGCAGCGAAATACAAATAAGTTTTATCCATTGCCAAATAAATATTTGCAGAACAATCAGCATCATTAGAAATAGTAAATCCCGTCATAATATGTCCTGATCCGTCAGATGGTTTTAACGTGAAAGGTGTAACACCGGCCCATTCCGTCAAATTACCATCAGCCGCCCAGCTTGGCGGTGTCATATTGGGAATTGTAGGAATACCTTTCGCTGTATTACCAATTGCACCGGTAGCTGTTAATGCACCTAGGTTACCAGCTTTATCAATTGCTCTTACAGCATAATAATAAAAATCAGTTCTATCCGTCTTGGGTGATCTTAAAAGATGTTCAAATACCTGTGTCCCTCTTGGAATACCTGCTGCGGCAACTTCAACTCCTGCTGCGCTGGTATTTGTAATTGGATTCTTGCTTACATAAACATAATATTTTTCTGTTGTTTCACCTGCAAGATCTGTCCATGTAATTAGATTTGAATAAGTACCTTTAACAAAATTTACTGATGGAGCTAATGGTGCTGTTATATCAAAAATTTGGAATCCTGATTGCTGCATTACACCAAAAAGCAAAGTTCCGGTCATCTTCTCACCTTTAGGACCGGCATCCGGCCCAACACCAACACCTAGAACTTCAAATCTGATTTTGTTAACCTTATCAGGATTAAATGTTTGATCTCCTTTAGCCCCGTTTGGATTTAAACCAAATGCACCGATCGGAGGGTATTGATCTCCATTAGTACTATAAGCTGTTTGCTTAAGCGGTAATGTGTACCGGGTCCAATCAGATGTCTGTGTTAAATTAATAGGAACTTTTGTAATCCATTGTTCCCCATCATCTTCAAAGAGAAAAATTCTTACTATAGCTCTTGCAGGTACACTAGTTGTAACCGCAGTTTTATTTTTGAGAAAGATTGTTAAAGCAGTTCTTTCAAGAAATTTTGCCGGAGCTGTTACCGGAAGATCAAATGCAACAAAGCCGCCCCAATCTTGAGAGGCATTGCATGTATAATCAAATTTCAATGAACCGGTTGTACCTTCAACGTTATCCGTAGCTTCATTTGATAAAGCAACGGAACCTTTATCAGTTGCACCGGCCCAGCCCATATCGTCAACACCAAATTGTGAAGCCATGTTAACAAACGAAACATATGGTGGCGGATAGTGATCGCCGGTTATTGCAAAACCGTCCAATAAAACTGTTCCTGAAGCCGTGGGTGTATTGGGGTTATTTCCACCGGTTGTTGGAACATAAACTACGGCCCACTCAAATCCGTTTACATGGTCCCAAGCCATTTCTCTATCACCATCCTGTGCTTGGTAAGTCCAAGAAATAGTTTTATCGGTGCCCATTGTAAAATCAACTGTTACTTGTTTCCATGTTCCGGATGCATCCGAGAGATCTACCGGAACTTCGCGAAATACACGGTTTTCATGTCCGTCAAGTATATCGCATATTTTGAATTCCATTACCATTGCACCGGGAGACGAAAAAACTGCCGGCTTAGTTACTTTGTACCAGAAAGTTATTGCAGTACCGGTGGATAAATCCAAAACCGTGGAAAGGGGTTTAACGGATGTACGAACAACATAACCACCCCAGCTGTCTCCAGCACCAACAGTGTAATCGAGCTCGAGGCAACCGGTACCTTCTTTTTGTCCGGTGGTTACATCTTTAACATCCCATTTAGCTGTAGCATCACCCTGGTTGTTATATAGATTGGCCATATCCCAGAAACCGCTTGCAACCGAATTATCAAACGGCTGGAACACATACTTTTGCGCGTATGATGACCCAACGATGAATAGAAATAGTGCGAGTGTTAGAAGTTTTTGCATAGTACTTCTCCTTTTGTTTAGTGCCTCTATTATTTATTAAGTGCTATCTATTAAATGAACCTACATTTTCTTATACAAAGAGAAACCACAAACTCAAAGTTAAAACCAGAATTAAACCGGAAAGAAGAATATTAATTTTCACCTGCGGAATGGCTACAACATTATTAGTTACACCGGTTCCGTTATTTTTTTTGCCTAGCAGAAAATCAATTTTAGATATGTTAGTTTCTCCTTCATAATAGACTAAATAACTAAGAAAGATTACAAGCAACGAAGTTGCGAGGAAAAGAAATATTGTAAAGTGTAAATAGTTAACCTGCGCATATGCCATTAGAATCGGGTTATCTATCATTCCCGACTTATTCATAATTTCAATTAAGAATCTTGAAACACCAAGAAACTCACCAACGATTAGAGAAACAAAAACACTTTTAGCACTTACTTTTTTTAGAGTTAATCCTAAAATAAAAACTGCCGTTATAGGTGCGCTAATAAATGCTTGTGTGCTTTGTAAAAAAATGTAAATGTGAGAGTTCACAATCTTTACAAACGGAACAAGAAGAATTACAACAACAACAGTAACGATAGTAGCCATTCTCCCGACAAGTACTAATGTTCTATCCGACGCATCGGGATGTTTGGGTTTATAAAAATCAATTGTGTAAAGTGCCGCTATGCTGTTAAATGATGCTGAAAGAGACGACATTACTGCAGATAAAAATCCTACAATTACCAAACCTTTAATTCCAACAGGGAGAATATCACTTGCTATTAAAGTCGGATACGCTTCGTCTCCCCTTATTTCAGGAAAGAGTGCAAATGCAATTAAACCAGGTGTTACAAGAATAAAAATCGGCAGGATTTTTAGAAAAGAAGCCATGATTGTGCCAGTACGAGCATCGTTAATACTTTTAGCACCAAGCACTCTCTGCACTATATAATTGTCGGCACACCAATACCAAAATGCTATTATAGGTGCACCGAAAATAATTCCCGTCCATGGAAAGTCCGGGTCGCTCATAGATTTGAACATCTGGAAATGCTCAGCCGGTAATCTTTCACGCAGACCGGCAAAACCGCCGACTTCATTAAAACTAAACACCGTTAATAAAAAAGCACCGACAAGTAAAAGGATTCCTTGAAACACTTGTGTCCGAACAACTGCTGAAAAGCCTCCGACCAAAGAATAAATTCCGGTTAGAAGAACAATAATAACAGCTGAAGAGAAAATGCTTAATCCAAAGATTTTATTAAACAGAATTCCACCTGCAAAAAGAGTTACTAAAATTTTAGTTATTACATACGTAAAAATTGAGAGCCCGGAAAAAAACTTTCTGCTCGACGCATCGAATCTTTTTTCTAAAAATTCCGGCGTTGTTAAAACTCCGGCTCTTTTATAAATTGGAGCAATAATCCATCCGAGAAGAATTAAAAAGAAAATTGCAATCAATTCAAATTGCGCAACGGCTAATCCGCGTGCAGCCCCTTGTCCGGCAAGACCAATAAAATGTTCACTAGAAATGTTGGTTGCAAAAAGTGTAATACCAATAGCAAACCAACTAAGATTTCTGCCTGCAAGAAAATAGTCTGTCAAATTCTTATCACTGTTTCGCATGTATAGTCCAATCCCTAAAACAGCAATAAAGTAAACAAGAATTATCAAACTATCGTAAATGCTGATTGGATTATTCATATATAATATTCCTCAAAAATAGTACCGTTGCTGAATTGAAAAATTCGTCGGATTTAGAGATAATTCTTAAGACTTAAATAATTAGCTTATTATTTTGATAACATGCACTTATTAATTTAATAAATCTATTTTATCAACATTAGTTTTCTGCTTTGATAAAAAGAACCTGAGGAAAGTGAATAAATATAAACTCCAGATGAAAGTTTTGAAGCATCAAATTGAACAGAAAAATTTCCTTCCTGGTGGTATTTGTTTACAAGCTGTGTTACTTCCTTGCCTAATAAATCAAAAACTTTTATTGAAACATTTCCGGCATCTGCTATAGAGTATTTAATGATCGTAAGTGGATTGAAAGGATTGGGATAGTTTTGTTCCAAAGAAAAATTATTAATTTGTTGTGTTTTCTCTACATTAGTCGGAGTTGTTTGATAAACTCTTACGTAATCAACAAACATTGAATCCGGCATTGGTGTTGTGCTGTCAGGATTACCAGGCCAATTACCCCCAACAGCTAAATTTAAGATGATAAAAAAAGGCTGATGAAAAGCGCCGGTATTCGAGACTCCATTTGTAATATTAACAGACCAATATTTACTTCCGTCAACAAACCAATTTATAGATTGTGGGTTCCACTCAATAGAATAAACATGAAAATTTTGTACACCAACACCCCAATAATTTCCGCCGGATGAGACGTGACCGTTGTTATCCCAATGCATTGTACCGTATATGATAGAACTGGTATTAATATGTTCCATTATATCAATCTCACCGCATTTTGGCCAACTAACTTGTGTTATATTATTCCCTAACATCCAAAATGCCGGCCACAAACCTTTTCCGGATGGAAGTTTAATATTAGCTTCTATTTTTCCATACGTAAAACTTTTTAACCCTTGAGTTTTTAATCGTGCAGATGTATAATTATTTGAACCATAAGATTCCTTTCTTGCAATGATCAGTAAATTTCCGTTGACAACTTTGGCATTTTCGGTTCTATTGGTGTAATACTCTAATTCATTATTACCCCATCCATGCCCGCCGATATCATAAGTCCAATTAGAGGTATTAATGTTAGTGGAGTTAAATTCATCCGACCAAATTAATTGATAGTTTTGTGCTAACGATACAGAAGTAAATAACACAGTTCCAAAAAGGAGAGATATTGTTTTATTCATAAAACAATTTTCTTAGGATCATTTTATCAGCAACATCTTTTTTGTTTGCACATAATTACCAGCATGTAAACTATAAAAATAAACACCGGAATTTAATTTATAATTTTGTGTTGAAAATTGAGAATTATAAACACCTGCTTGTTTAAATTCATTCACTAATGTTGTTACTTCTCTTCCCAGAAGATCGTAAACTTTCAGTGTTACAAAACTGCCGGCTGATAATTGCCATTTGATAACTGTAGTAGGATTAAACGGATTTGGATAGTTCTGTTCTAATCGAAATTCAGTCGGCAATTTTTCTGTTGGATTTTCCTTAACGCTAACTATCAAACCATCTTTATTTGCATAAGGCAAATAAGAACTGCGTAAAGTTGCAGCAATTGATTTTTCTGTTGTTCTATCCATTGATATCAAACCCATTGTCTGCCATCCGTTTTTCTTCGCTTTAAATTGATACCAGTCAAAAACACACCACCAAGTAGTGCCCATTAAATTTCCCGATTGATTTTCTAACCCTGCGGCATCATATGGAGTATTGTATTTGAATGCGCTAAATGTTTGATTAAAAACATTTACTTGTTCCGATGCCGTTGATCCGTTTTCCGATGACCAATAACCAAATTCTGTATCAAGAATAGGTTTATTGGGAAATGCTGCCTTTGCATCATTGACAAATGTATAAGTAGGACCTAAATATTGACCGCTTCTTCCATAAAAAATTCCGAAGTAAATTGTCCAGCCTGCGACATCAAGCGGATCTTGAGTTACATCCGCAGCGCCTGGTTTGTCCGCAGCTGCAGATTGTGTAAGTAATCGTCCATCGTCGTAATTTGTTCTGTAGTCATTTTTTATATTGTTATAAAAAACTAATCTTCCGCCGCCATCAAGATGGCATTCATTCGATGTACTCCACATAATCACTGATGGTCTATTATAATCTTTGAAAACCATTTCTCTAAACATTTGCGTATGAAGTTGCCGGCTGTTTTGAATATCCCAAACATCTTGCGTGTCCCACTGCCAGACAGGAATTTCTTCCATAATAGCAATTCCAAGACGGTCCGCAATTAAATATGTATAAAGGTGATTAGGATAATGTGCGGTTCTTAGGTAAAGTGCATTTAGGTTTTTAACAGTTACTAAATCCGAGTAAATAATATTCTTCGGAACGCTTCTTCCGTAATCTGGATGTTCTTCATGTCTTGCCACACCGGGTAAAAACATAATTTTATTATTGAATATAAATTTACCTTTACTTGCCGCAACAGTTCTAATTCCAAATTGTGTATAGTATTCATCTAAAATTAATGCACCACTTGTTAAGGTTACTTTCATTACATAAAGATTGGGTGATTTCATTGTCCAGAGTTTTGGATTTGACAGCTTTAGATTTGTTTTCCAAACAGATGCTGAATTTGGATTTATTGTTAGAGTGTTTTGAGTGGAACCGGATAAAACCGCTTGAGTTCCAACCAAATCTTTTGCAAACTCAGATTGAATATTATTTTGAGTTACGTTTGCTTCGAAAACTTCTACATCAACAGTAACGGTTGAATTTGCGTTTTTATTATTATTAAGGATTACATTCGTTTCAAAATTTCCATCTAAATCTTTTGGTATAATATTAACTCTTGCAACGGAAGAAGTTTCAGAAAATTCAAGATAAATGTCGTGAATTACGCCTGCCCAGTTAAACCAATCAACAGTGTTAAAAGGAATAATATCTTTTCTTGAATTCCATGCAATATTATCAACTCTTATTGCTATGGTATTGGGAGAACTATAATTAATCAACGAAGAAACATTAAATGCAAAAGGCGTGTAACCTCCTTCATGATAACCAACATAGGTACCATTAATCCAAATATCGCAGACATAATTAACAGCATAGAACATAAGCTTAACAAACTTACCGCTATTAGCTGCATCTACATTAAAAGTTCTTCTGTACCAAATTCCGTCATTATAAAATTCCGGATATGCACCGTTCGGTGCGGTTGCTTCCGTTAATGCGTTTTCCACGCCAGGAAGATTTTTCGTATTCCAATTAGAATCATCATAGCTTGATAGCTGTCGTCCATTTGCTTCAGTTTCAAGAGCAGCTATTCCTGAAGCATCTCTTTTAGACATTGTTAAATTATCAGCCGCTGCGAAGCGCTGTTTTTTCCATTCTCCGGATAAATCAATTATTGTTCTTGAATTTTGTTTTTCAAAAGATGGAACAGGTATTCCATTTTGATAAGGAACTTTTACACCGGAGATGTCAATCAGGCTTAATGTGGGTTCCAAAGTAGCGGTTTGCGCTTTTATTATTCCGCTTTCGGCAAATATTATATATATAAAAATTATAGAAATTGTTAGTAAGTACCGTCGCATAGAATTCTCTTTTATTTAGAATTAACAAAAATGATTTTTCAAAAAAGGTACCAGAAAACAAAATTAAAACATTGCAATTTTCGTAAAATTCAGATAGAACCATAAAGCTGAACTGCAGAGCTTATTATATTAATAACATTAAGTTATAAATTTGATAATAGGGGAAATTTATTCAACTAGAAGTTAATCTTTTAAGACTATGGGAAATTTTCTGAAATGTCGTTCATGCTTTTCGCAGACAAGTCGAAGAAGCGGAATGACTAAGAAATCACTTATTAGAATTAAAAATTTTTCTCATCTATTGAAATGACAAAAATATATTTTTCAGACAGCACTATTAGAAATAATTGTTCCCAACAATTATTTTAATCCAAGCTCTTTGCACATTCTATAATAGTTTGGCGGTGCTAAGCCAAGTTTTTTAGCGGCTTCAGAATCCGATTCCGATTGCATGCGGATATATTTGAAATATTTTTCCCGGAAAATCTTTTCCATATGTTTCAACGCTTGAATTCCTTCCGGCGATTTGAAGCTTAAGATGTCGTTGGCAAAATAATTTTCGCTAAGAGATGCTCTCTTACCTAATGCTGTTTGGATTAATTGAGGAGTAATGATTTTTTCATCGTAGAAAAGTAATCGCTGTATTAAATTTTTTAATTCGCGTACATTACCCGGCCACCCATAATCTACTAAGAGTTTAATCGCTTCTTCATTAATCACAGGCATCTCTTTTCCCATATCAATCGAAAACTCATTCAAGAAATAATCAATTAGATAATGTATATCTTCTTTTCTTTCGCGTAATGGTGGAACGTGAATTGGTACAACATTCAATCTGTAAAATAGATCTTCACGGAATTTCTTTTCACGAACCTCATCTTCAAGGTTCCTGTTCGTTGCTGAAATTACTCGTACATCAACTTTAATTTTTTCGGTACGGCCGATTTTTTCAACTTCTCCATCTTGAAGTACGCGCAGAAGTTTTACTTGAGCAGTAAGAGGAAGTTCGGAAATTTCATCAAGAAAAATTGTACCGTGATGTGCCATCTCAAATAATCCGGGTTTACTTTTTTCAGCACCCGTAAACGCCCCTTTCTCATAACCGAACAATTCACTTTCAATAAGTTGATCCGGAATTCCGCCGCAATTGATCGGAATAAAATTTTCAAACTTGCGCGGACTGTTATAATTATAGTGAATATTGTATGCAACTAATTCTTTGCCGGTTCCGGATGAACCTGTAATAAGGATTGGCGCATTACTGTTGGCGTATTTCGAAATTTCTTCACGCATCTTTTTTATTGTTGAAGAAACACCAACTATTTTTTTATTAGCCAGAACATTTTCAACGTTTCTATTCAGTTTCTGATTAGATTTTTGTTTCTCTTTAATAAGTTTCTTTCTCTCAAAAGCATTTATAATGCTCATGATAAAATCTGTCGGTTGATAAATGTATTGTTCAATATCTCCCGGATACTTGGTACAGTACCAAAACGCACCGGCTTCTATTAAGTTGTGTGCAAAATCATAATCTGTGATGTTGACAGTCATCTTGGTTATAACAATTATTTGAATTGCTAAATCGAAATCCTTAATTTTTTTTATGAGCTGCGCACCCCGTAAACCTCCAGCAATCTGAAAGTCCATAATCACTACGTCATAAAAATTCCTTTTCTTGTCCAACAGGTCAATTGCGGAACGTCCGTCTGAAACCACATCTACTATTTTAATTCTATTTTCGAATGGTTTAATTGTATTTTCAACTCGACGTACATCAAAATCTTCGTCTTCAATCAGTAAAACTTTTATTTGTTCTTCTAACATTATTCTCCTCTCCAATTAGAATTAATAAGGAATCGTAATAGTAAATTTACATCCGCTCTCTTTAAGATTTTCAACATCAATATTCCAGCCGCATCTTTGTTTGGATATTTCATAAGCTATGTAACACCCGTAACCGGTTGATTGTCCCTCTGTTTTTGTTGAAACATTTTCTAAAAATAATTTTTTTGTTCCCGATTCATCTTTTTCCATCAGCTCAGGAAGAACACCGGGACCATTATCGGAAATTACTAAAGTTGTTGTCCGTTCTTTAGAATTAAATTTTGTCATAACGTTAATTAGAAGATCAATATCACCTGCGTGGTCAATGCTATTTTGTATTAAAGGTTCAATTATTTCCCAGACAACAAATTCATTGATGCTTATCGGTGGAACTTTTTCATCAAGATTCATTTGTATTTTGAAAGAACCGGACTTGGCTGCTGTACGATTAAAAATATGTTCAACAATAAATCGAATTACTTCATTCAAATCAGTCCTGAAGGCTGCATTTCGTATCGTTTGAATCGGAGGATCATACCATTTCATATCATAGATTACACGCGAGATAAAACTGGAATAACGGGAAACACGATATTTAATTTCGTTAATATTTTGCGGTGAGAGCATTCTAAGATCATCTTTAATAAAACCCATTACTTTTTCTGCTTTATGATGTGTGTGGTAAATACGTTTTGTGAACATCGCTTCCTTATCATGTTCTATCACCTGCTTGATACTTCTCTCGTGTTCGTCAAACAAAAGTTTTTGAGTTTCGTCCCTCTCTTTAACCGTATAAGTAGAGATATAATACATCGCCAGCAGGCCGAGTAAAAAAAGTGCCGAATAAATTAACGATGTTTCTTCGTAGTTAGAAACGATTTCGCGTTGAATGAAAGAAACATCTGCAGTATTGCGCATATAAAGAGCGCCAATAAATTCTCCGCTTGGAACGAAAGGAACAAATATGTGATACGTTTGCTTATCGCTTAATATATTTATTATTTGTTCTTTCTTTATAAGTTCTGTCTTGATACTATCGTAAAGCTTAATTGCTTCTCTGTGGCGTCCGGTGGCGTCCGGCAGATTAATCTTCTGATTGAAAATAAATGAAAAGAGTACGCGTCCATCATCAATAGCACGGATTTTTTTCCCATCGTTTACCAATAAACAAATTTCTTCCACGTTCTGTTGTAAGACCTGCTGATTAAGAATAATATCAAAAAATTGAATGATCTGACGTTTATCCGATTCACTTACCGGTGTTTTTAACTTCGAAGTTTCCAAAAGAAGTTCTAGTGTTGTTGTACTTAGATTTGCAAATCTTTCGGCAGAATGTTTCTGGAACCATTCCTGAGTGTTTTCAACAAAATTGTGAAGCGATGCTTTATGTACATAAGAAAGTACAAATTGAAAAATAATCAGTCCGACAAAAAGCACAGTAAGGTGTTTAAACTCGAAGTGATATTTTTTTAGATTTTCGAATAACTGATTTTTCATAATGAAATTATTTTATAAAAACATCGCCGGAGTTAATAGTTCGCTGGGCCTTGCCGAGTGCTTCTTTAACGCTAATCTTATTTTGGATTGCCAAATTTAAGTAAGAAGCTATTATATCTGAACATTTAGTATATTTTTCCGAGAAGGGTCTGTGAACACCACTCTTTAAAACTTTATTGTAAAATATTAATTCAGGATGTTTCTTCATGAATGTTGTATCGGAATACATACTCTTTTTGACCGGTAAGTATCCCCCTACCTCATATAAGGTTTTCTGTACTTCATCGCTCAATAAATATTTTATAAACTCAATTACTTCGCTTTTCTTTGTTGAATACTTAGACATCATTAAGTTCCAGCCGCCTATAATACTTACGGGCGTCCCTCCGGAAAAATGAGGCATCGGTGCTTTTTCGTAAATACTAGAAACGTCTTCGTTCTTTACATTTTTGTCGTACCATTCATAAAAACCCCACCATCCTCTAAGAAAAGCATCCTGGTGATTAACGAAGTGAACATAACATTCGGTTTCTCTATAATCTGTAATTTCTTTTGGTGAAATATTGTATTTATTCACAAGATCAACCAAAAGTTGTAATGCATTTTCTGCAGCTTTAGTATTTAATCTAACGGTATCGTTTACAAACAATTTATCGTTCTGTGACTCAAGTAACTCGACAAAACTGCACATCAATCCCTCGTAATCATCGGAAGGAAATACATAGGCCGAGTGGCCGTTCCGCTTCAATCTTTGCCCGACAGATATAAACCTATCCCATGTGATAGAATTATCAAGTTCATTTTTAATCGAAGAATAATCCGGCAGCTTTTTAAGTATTGAATTATTGTAGTACAAAATTCCAATGTCAAAATAGAGAGGAAGTGCAACAAGATCATCTTTGTAATAACATGTACCAATCGCTTGATCTATTATCTGTTGATTTTGGGACGGCAGAAAATATTTGGTCAATGGTTCAGTCCATTTAGCAAAACGCGGAACCCAGATTTGATCTACCGAAAAAAGATCTACTCGGTCGCTCTTACTTCTAAGATACCGGATTAGTAATTCTTTTCTCTCGTTAGTGCTGAATTTTTCAAACGGAAGGTCTATCGGAACAACTTCAATTCGTCCTTTGTTTATCTCGTTAAAGCGGTCAATTACAAGTTTATGACTTTGAGAAATATTATCCACATAATAAATTTTCTTTACTCCTTCATTGCTAACCTTAAAATAATCACCGAACAAAAACATAACTACGAGTACAGTAAGAACTAAAAAAGTTATTGCAACAATTGAAATATAAAACGTTCTGATATTTTGCTTAAGCTTTATCATTTACTCGATCTATAACAAATTTTTCTTTTTCAATAGTTCAAATCTCTTAAACCAGCTTGAAAAGTTTGGTGTATATGGTACCGCCAATAATTGTCCGCCGAAACCAAATCTTCTCAAAACAATCATATTAGTTGTTGAAACCTTTATGGAATTCAGTGCAGCATCATTGATTTCTACTCCATAATCAGCCGCAAGTTTGGCCGCAGTATTATCCAGATTCTTGTACATCTTCTCGGTTCTTAAAATATTTTTAATATCTTCTTTAGCTTCATCAAAAGAAGCAACTTTTTCTTTTTTACCTTCTCTTTTATCCAATAATTTGATGAGCGAATATCCTTCCGGAGTTTTAATCGGACCAAACACTTCACCAATTTTCATACGTGCTGCTGCTTTCCCAATCTCTCCTTTTTCAGATTCCTTAAAAAAACCGGTTTCACCTCCTCGTGATCTAAGAGAATCACGGTTGGTATATTTTTTTGCAACCTCTTTAAAATCCGCACCATGGTCTAATTCGTTAAGAGCTAATTCAATGGTGTTAAGATCGTTTGTTAAGATTTCCGAAATATTAAATTCATCGGGCTGTTGAATAACCCTGTTTGCTTTAACAAAAAAATTATAAGCATCGTCATCACTTACGGTTTGATCCTTAAAAAATTTTTTCATCATTTCGTGTGAGAGGTAATAATCTTTCCACATTTTTAATTCTGAAACAACTTCGGGTAATTTATAATACGCGCGCTTTTTCGCTTCCCTCACAAGTAATTCGCTCTTAATATAGAAGCTGATATACGAGTTCAACCGGCTTTTTATTTGGGTGGAATCAAATGTTTGAAATTCAAAATCCTGAAATGAAAGATAATCGAATAATTTAGAGAGTGTAACCGGTTCCTTCGGAAATTTTATGATGATTTCACCGAGTTGTTTCTCATTAAATGATTCTTTGAGCTTTGGAATATCAGCCTCACCGATTCTATACTTACCCCCCTTATTTTTCAAAAGATTCTTCTTGTTTTCATTGATATAGTTCATTAATACTTGAAATAACTTTTCAACCATTGAGCGATCTGCATTAACAACAATTCCTTTAAAAAATCTTAAATAAAACTCTTGATATATTTTATCTTCAATCCTAGATTTAATGATTTTTTCAACCTTTGATTTTTCACTTTCGTTCAAATCCATTTTTGAAGTAACAGAAAAAATTTTACATATATACCAGCCTTCTTTCAATTCTATTGGCGGTGTAATTTGTCCTACTCCAATCTTATATATTGCATCTTCCATTCTTTCATTCATGGTGCCAAATGTAACTTCGGCAGCATCTTTTTGTTCTTTTTTTTCCGGCCGTGTTGTAAGAATTGAATCGAACGATGCACCCAAATTTATGTCTGCATATATTTTTTCTATTTCTCTTTCATCCAGGGAAAAAATAAATTTTGTTCGTACACTTCTCATCATTCGTAATCGCCCTTGCACCAATGCGGAATCGGGAATAACTATTTTATCCAGAACTTCTTTTTTATATAAAGCGTCCCTTAAATAAATGTTCGATAAATTTTCCATCATTGCGTGATAATTTTGTGACTTATCCACTCCTTCTTTTTTGGCAGCTTGAGCTAAAAGTTTTTCGGCAATTAAAGTGTAAAGGAAATTTTTCTTGAATGAGGTTGAATCAAAACCTTCCTTGTCTGTAACGTGAGGAATAAATTCATACCGTTTACGAAACTCGTCTTTTGTAATTGTTATATCGCCGGCTTTTGCTACAATGTCTTTTGATGACTGCGGATAAAGATTTGAAATTCCTATCAGGAAAATTAATAGACATGGAAAAAAATAATTCGATCTCATATTTACTTTCGCTTATATATTATTACACAACAAAATAAAGAAAAAAACAGTTTAACTACCGATATCATATGTTTATGAATAAAAAACAGAAAATTAACTTGATCTTATAGCAATAAATTTGCAGTCTGCTTGTAAGTTCAAATGAAATTTATGTAATTTTTAGTTGCAATTCTTATCTCTATTTTTACAATATGAGGTCAACATGATTAGCAGAGCATTTTATTTTGTTTTGATTTTACTAACACTTTCTTCTACCAGCTGTAAATCGCAATCTACAGAAAGCAATTTGAATATTCAGGACTCGACATCAATTGCAGGGTGGAGTCTGGTTTGGTCCGATGAATTTAATTATACAGGTCTTCCGGATTCTAAAAAGTGGGGTTACGATGTTGCCGCTCCCGGATGGGTTAATAATGAAGCTCAGGCCTATCACGATAACAGACTTGAAAACTCCCGTGTTGAAAATGGAAAACTTATCATTGAGGCTCGTCTAGATGGTTATAAAAATTATCCTTACTCCTCTGCACGACTCGTAACAAAAAACCGTGGTGACTGGACTTACGGCAGATTTGAAATCCGCGCAAAAATACCTTTTGGCAAAGGAACGTGGCCTGCGATCTGGATGCTTCCAACTGTTTGGAGTCTGGGTGACGGCGGCTGGCCGGATAACGGCGAGATTGATATTATGGAACATGTCGGTTACGATCAAGGTGTTATTCATGCATCAACACATTGCAATAAATATGTCTGGACAAACGGAAATCAAAAAACCGGAACGATAAATATTCCCGATTGCAGTTCAGCATTTCACAATTATATTTTAGAATGGTCGGCATCTGAAATTAAAGTTTACGTTGATGGGACTTTATATTTCACAAATACTAATGAGAACAAAGGATGGCAATACTGGCCGTTCTATAAAGATTTTCATTTAATTCTAAATCTTGCTATCGGCGGATCATGGGGCGGTGCTCAGGGGATTGATAATAATATCTTTCCTCAAAGAATGGAAGTTGAGTATGTAAGAGTATATAAGAAAGCGGGATAATAATACTTGCTTTAATATTTTTGTTATTAACAAAAAAGTTTTTGTCGTGGTTTAAGATTGCTCTACGAAGGGAGAGTGAAATTAAATTTACTTCCTTTCTCCGGAATACTTTCAATCCATATTTTACCATTATTGCGTTCAACAAACTCTTTACAAAGTATTAATCCCAGCCCGGAACCACTTTCGTTTTCTGTTCCGGTCTTAGAACGAGTTATATCCAGACTAAAAAGATTATCAATTATATTTTGATCCATGCCAACACCGCTATCTTGTACAACGATCTGTACCATAGCTCCTTGTTGAACTGCATTAACATTTATCAATCCGCCTTTATAACTAAACTTAATAGCATTTGTTAAGAGATTCCGAATTACAGTATTAAGCATATCTTCATCTGCTGTAACAATTGTATCGTAAGAAATTTTGTTGAGAAGCTGAATTTGTTTTTTTTCTGCCGACTTACAAAGAAGACTGAAATTTTCATCAACAATTTTCTTTAGTTCAAGTTTCTGAGGATTAAAATCAATTCTCCCCGTTTGAGACCTTGACCAATGCAATAAGTTTTGAAGCAAATGATGAGATATCTCGGCAGATTTTTTCATTTCTTGAATATAGAATAATCTTTCTTCATCCTGGAGATCTGAATAATCACTGAGTAATAAATCAGAGAAGCCCAGAATTGTTATAAAAGGATTTCTTAAATCATGTGCGATGATCGAGAAAAATTTGTCTTTAGTTTGATTGAGCTGTTTCAATTCTTCAGAATATTTTTTTATCTCGTCGGCGTTTCTCTTTCTTTCTATCACCTGGGCAATTTGTTCCGATACGAAGGTTAGCAATTGCATTTCAGCTTCACTGTAAGCTTTTTCGTTTTTATAATCTTGTACAACAATAACTCCAATTGTTTTGCCGCCAACTTTAAGAGGTACACCAAGCCAGACTGGTGATTGTGAACCGATTAATTCTATCTCTCCGGCTTTTCTCAACTCAGTATCTTTTTGAAGGTCTACAAGTATTGCTTCGCCTTTTCTTAGAACGTATTCGGTTAATCCCCTACCCGGTTTTTTAGATGCTTCGGGCGGATCGAACTCATCTACAAAATACGGAAACGAAATCATATCACTTTTAGCATCATATAAAGCAATGTAAATATTTTTTACCGGCATTAAAGTTGCGATTGCTTGATGAATTTTTTTATAAAGAGCATACATATCGGAAGCCGTATATGCTGCTTCAGAAATTTCAAAAAGTGCTTCGCGAAGTAATTCTGCTCTTTTGCTTTCAGAAATATCCGACGCGACTGCAACAACCACATCTTTATCCAAGTATTTTCCAGGAGAGATACTGACTTTCTTCGGGAATATTTCACCGTTAGATCGTTTGCCCCAAAATTCAAATTGCTGCGGTTTTCCGGAAAACGCTTTTTGAACATACTCAAAAATTAGACCCAAGTTGTTCAAACCCGGTGCAGAAAGAAACTCAGGAGTTTTACCAATAAAAAATTCGCGAGGATAACCGTACATTTTCACTGCACCATCGTTTACATCCAAGAATTTTCCGTCCTTATCTTGAATATATATTGCTTCCGTTACAGCATTGAATAAACCTCTATACGATTTTTCGATTTCTTTAAATGCTGTTACATCGAGTGGGATGTTGTTAATATTTTTTTTAGGAGTTGTCATAAACTCCAAATAAATGTGTTAAATTTTAAGCGAATATAGATTTTAGCTTCGTTATAAGCAAAGAGAAAACCTAATTGAATAATGATTTAAATACTTACAGATAGAACATCTTTTAATTGATTTTTTAAATCCGCAAAGAAAAAATTGTCAACTTGAGTAAATAGTATCTCTTACTTTATCGGTTATAGTTCTAAAATCAATTTTACCGCTTCCTGTCTTTGGCATTTCAGGCAAAACCACAAACTTGTACGGTAAGGCAATACTTGGAAGATGCTCAGACATTTTTTTCAAAGTTGTTTTTTCATCTATAGCTTGCGTAATTGCTGCAACAATTCTAGCACCGCGGATTGCATCAGGGACTTCAACAACACAGCACTCAATTTCCGGTGGTAATATTTTTTCTAGAACATCTTCAACTTTAATTAACGAAATCATCTCTCCGCCAATTTTCAAAAACCGTTTTAATCTACCTACATGCCACAAGTAACCTTCAGCATCCATGTAGCCCATATCACCCGTATCATACCAACCGTGGCGCATACTCAAAGATGTCTGTTCGAAATCATCAAAGTAACCTTTCATAACATTATCGCCTTTAACCAAAATTTTACCAATCTCACCAGTCTTACACGCATCTCCGGTTTCATAATTTTCAACTCTAACCTGAACACCATCAATTGGTCTTCCAACACTTCCGGGTCTATTAAATTCAAAATTATTCACAGTGATAGCCGGACTTGTTTCTGTTGCCCCATATGCTTCAAGTAATATTTTATTATGCTCTCTAATAAATCCTTCTCTGAGTGCGTCCGGACATTTATCAGCACCCGTTAAAAGAATTCTTACCGATTCAAAATCTCCCGGCTTTGAACTTCGCAGATAACCCCAGAAGAATGTTGGCGTGCCGGCAACAATAGTTGTTTTTTCTTCACGAATTATATCGCAGATTTTTTTGAAGTCGAGCGGATTAGCATAAGTTACAATTGTCATTCCTGTTGCCATCGGTACCCAAAGATTTGCTGTCTGCCCAAACGAATGAAAATATGGGAGGTTAGCTAGAAAAATATCATCGGCAGAAAAAGTAAAAGCTTTAACAAGACTATCATAATTGGAAGAAATATTTTTATGTGTAAGCTGAACTGCTTTTGGATCTTTTTCACTGCCGCTGGTAAACAGTATTACTAATGTATCATCTTCATTCCCGCCATGAATACTTTTAAGAATCCTTTCTGTTGACGCACTTGCTTTTATTGCCGCCCTTAATTTGTTAAATATTGTAACCGACTTCATTATATCTTCAATGTAAACCATTCCTTCTACATGGGGACAATTAATTTTTTGACAGAGCGCTCTTGATGTAATAATAGTTTTAAATGCGCATTTTTTTTGAGCGAACCGGCAATTTAATTCGGCACCTGTTGAATAATTGATCATGACAGGAATACGTCCGCTCATAAGACTAGCAATAACCGCAAGTACTGTTCCTGCAGAATTGGGCATCATTATACCTAAAAAACCCGGCGGATAAATTTGAAATTTCTTGGTGAGAATAAGCGAACCTATTAGTGCCCGCTTGTACGTAACTTGTCTGTTAAGTGTTTTATCTACAATCGCAAGTTTTTTTTCATATTGTTTTGCAATTCTTACAAACTGTTGATGGAATAACATTATCACTCCTATTATTTGTATTGATATACCAATAACTATAACAGTAATTCTATATTTAAATCTGAACAGTCAGTAAATACTTAATCATACCAGGCTAAATAAAAATATAAAGATGGTCTAACTTTGCACTTTTATACACATCTTTTTCCCTCGAAGAATTGTAGCGTCAATATGAGGTATTAATACTTAGTTAGCAATAAGAGAAATTAAGAAAATCAGTCCCGTATAAACTTGTGCCTATGTAATAAATAATTTATTTTAGCGGCAAATAAATCCGACTTTATTAATCACGATTAAAAAACAGATAAAATGATTAGCACAATTAAGAATATGACGACAACAACGACAATGCATCTCCCTTTTAGACTGCCGGGCAAATAATAAAATTTACTAAAAAGAAGATTATTGACCCCGCAGTAAGCGGGGTTTTTTATTGTAGTAAAGTTAGGTATGACATTGGTTCATATAATTAATAGATAAAAGAAAAATTATGAGAATATTAAAATTTGGCGGTTCGTCCGTAGGCACTCCGGAAAGAATTAATGACGTCATTAATATCCTGAGGAACTATTTAACTAGGGGAATTGAAATTGGTGTTGTGTTCTCAGCTTTTCAAAGTGTTACAGATAAATTAATATCATTAAGCAAACAAACGTTAGGACGGAATGAATCCTACAAAAACGAATTGGAACAAACGAAACAAATTCATATTAACGCTATTGATTATCTCTTAGAAGAAAAAAAAGAAAAGATTGCTGTTGGTAAAAAAATTATTAAGCTGTTCGTTGAGCTCGAAGAAATTTTAAACGGTGTTTATTTGGTAAAAGAACTTACACCGCGTACTTTAGATTACATAATGAGTTTTGGCGAAAGACTTTCCTGCACTATTATTTCAGAAGTGATGAATTGTAAAGGAATTGAAACAGAATTTTTAGACAGCAGATTGCTGATCAAAACCGATGATTTATTTGGTAATGCAAAGGTTAACTTCGACATAACAAACAAAAACATTGCAGATTATTTTTCGACTCATAAAAAAATTCAAATCATAACCGGCTTTATTGGTACAACAGAAAGAAACGAAACAACCACTTTAGGAAGAGGCGGTTCCGATTATTCGGCATCAATTTTCGGCGCTGCGTTGAATGCCGAAGAAATTGAAATATGGACAGATGTTGACGGTATTCTTACAGCCGATCCTAAAAAAGTTACCGATGCTTTTTCCTTGAATGCAGTAACCTACGAAGAAGCAATGGAGATGTCGCACTTCGGCGCAAAAGTTATACATCCGCCCACCATGAAACCGGCATTGAATAAAAAAATTCCAATCAGAATTAAAAATACTTTTAACCCATCATTTGAAGGAACCGAAATATCCGAAAGTAATTCTGAAAGTAATTTTACTGTTAAAGGTATTTCTTCAATTGATGAAATTACTTTGCTTAGAATAACCGGGAGCGGAATGGTCGGTGTAGTGGGAATTGCTTCAAGAATATTCGGTTCACTTGCAAGAGCAAGTATTAATGTAATGTTAATTACTCAGGCTTCGTCCGAGCACAGCATTTGTTTTGCCGTATTACCACAACAAGGCAGTCATTCCAAAAAATTGATAGAAGAAGAATTTAAATGGGAAATACGTGATGGAATAATAGATGAAGTTATTATTGAATCCGGAATGTCAATCATAGCTGTTGTCGGAGAGAATATGCGCCACACACCTGGTATTTCCGGAAAAGTATTTCAGGCACTTGGGAAAAATGGAATAAACATAATTGCCATTGCTCAAGGTTCATCGGAACTTAATATCTCACTGGTTATTCAGAAAGAAAATCTGAAAAAAGCTATGAATGTTTTGCATAGTTCGCTTTTTTTGTCTAAACATAAATCCTTAAACTTGTTTTTGATAGGTCCCGGCAAAGTTGGCGGTGCATTTTTAAAACTGATCTTGGAAAGAAATTTGTACGTGTCGGAACATATTCATACAAATATTAAAGTTGTTGGTATTATGAATAAACGGAAAATGTTCTTTGATGAAAATGGTGTTGACATATATAATTGGAAAACACAACTTGAAAACTCTAGTCAAGAATCCAACATTGAAAAATTTATTGCCCATATGCAGAAAATGAACATGCAGAACTCTATTCTCGTTGATTGTACTGCTAATGATGATGTTGTTAAGTATTATCAAGAAATTTTAAGCTCCAATTTTTCAATTGTAACCCCCAATAAGATAGCTAACACTCAAAGCTACAATCAATTTATTGAATTAAGAGCAGCCGCAAAAAAACATAATGTTGAGTTTAGATATGGAACAAATGTCGGGTCTGCTCTCCCGATTATCAATACGCTAAAAGATTTGGTTGCCAGCGGAGATGAGATAATTAAAATTGAAGGAATATTTTCCGGCACGCTTAGTTTTATATTCAATACTTTGAAAGAGAAAGACAGTTTCAGTGAAGTTGTTCAGATCGCACAAAAAAGAGGTTATACCGAACCCGATCCGCGTGATGATTTGAGCGGATTGGATATGGCAAGAAAACTTTTGATTTTGATCCGGGAGTCCGGAGTTCAATTCGAACTAAAAAATATTAAAATCGAAAAATTAATTTCTGCCGAAACTGAAAATGCTAAAAGTCTAAATGAGTTTTATGAAAAATTGAAAAATGATGATGTAAATATAATTCGAAGGAAGAAAAATGCCGAAAGACAAAATTGCGTTTTAAGTTACATTGCAAAATATGAAAACGGTTCTGCAAGTTTATCAATCGAAGAGATTGATAAGAATCATCCCTTTGCTTCTTTAACAAACAGCGAGAACATAGTTGCATTCACAACAAAAAATTATAAAAGAAATCCGCTTATAATTCGCGGACAAGGTGCAGGTGCAGATTTTACGGCAGTCGGAATTCTTTCCGACATTTTAAGAATTTCAAATTATCTTGGATAAGATTATGAAAAAAAACAAAGTTGCTATACTTGGAGCTACAGGAAGTGTTGGACAGAAATTTATTGAGCTGCTTTCAAATCATCCTTGGTTTGAAATTGATGAGCTTGCCGCTTCGGATAAATCTGCGGGTAAAAAATACAGTGATGCTGTCAATTGGGTAATGCAAATACCGCTTGATAAAAAAATTGCCGGGATGGATGTGAAAAAATGTGAACCGGTATTAAATTCAAAAATAGTTTTTTCTGCGCTTGATGCTTCTGTTGCCGGAACAATAGAGGAAGATTTTGCTAAAGCCGGATATATTGTAATTTCCAATGCGCGCAATCATCGTTTTGATGATGATGTTCCATTGATGGTTCCTGAAATAAATTCGAATCATTTAGAGATTATAAAAATTCAAAAGTTCGAAAAAGGCGCAATAGTAACCAATCCAAATTGTTCTACAATCGGACTTGTAATGGCGCTTAAACCTTTAGATGATGAATTTGGAATTGAATCTGTAAATGTTGTTACAATGCAGGCTATTTCCGGCGCTGGTTATCCGGGTGTTCCAAGTATGGATATTATTGATAATGTTATTCCATTTATCGGCGGTGAAGAAGATAAAATGGAAATTGAACCGAAAAAAATTCTTGGAAAAATAACCGGCGGGAAAATAAACTATGCTACTATTACTATTAGTGCTCAGTGTAATCGTGTAAGTGTGATTGACGGACATACAGAATGCGTTCAAGTAAAATTGAAAAAGAAGACTTCGAAAGAAGAGATAATCAAAGCATGGAATAATTTTTCGGCTGAACCGCAAAAATTGAAATTACCTTCGGCTCCCGAGAAACCTATTATTTATTTAGAAGATGAGAAATATCCGCAGCCGCGTATCCATAGAAATCTTGGTAAAGGTATGTCGGTTTCAATCGGAAGATTGCGGGAGTGTTCTCTATTCGATTATAAATTTGTTATTCTCTCTCACAATACAATTAGAGGCGCAGCAGGCGGAACAATTCTAATTGCGGAATTAATGAAATCAAAAGGTTATCTGGATAAATACTTATGAAACCAAAAAGTATAAAAGTTATTGTACCTGCAACTGTATCCAACGTTGGTCCCGGATTCGACATAATGGGTTTTGCAATTAATACCCCAATCGAGGAAATGGTTCTACGCCTTATAGATAAACCGGGAATTAAAATTTCAAGAGTTACCGGTGATAAAAACGGATTACCGCTTGATATCAAAAAAAATACTGCAACTGTTGCATTAAAACATATGATTTCAATGCTGAATATAAATCTTGGAATAGAACTAGAGATTAGAAAAAAAATAATTTCAGGCAGCGGACTTGGCTCAAGTGCTGCAAGTGCTGTTGCCGCTCCATTCGCTTTAAATGAATTATTGGGAAAACCATTTTCAAAACATGAATTAATGGAGTTTGCACTTCTCGGTGAGAAAATTGCATCGGGATCAATTCATGCGGATAACGTTGCACCATGTTTGTTCGGAGGATTCATTTTAATCCGCGGATACAACCCGACTGATATTGTTCAATTATCGTCACCTAAAAATTTATATTGTACAATTCTTCATCCGCAATTTGAAATAAAAACCAGCGAAGCAAGAAAATTGATAAAGAGAAATTATTCACTTAAAGACGTAATAACTCAAACCGGTAATGCGGCCGGATTGGTTACTGGAATTCTAAAAAGCGATTATAAATTGATTAAACGTTCGCTTAATGATTTGATTGCAGAACCAGCGCGCGCAAAATTAATTCCGGGTTTTTACGAAATAAAAAATGCAGCAATGGAAAGCGGTGCCATAGGTTGCAGTATTTCCGGATCTGGACCGGCAATTTTCGCATTCAGCACTTCCGAAAAAGACGGAAGAAAAATTGGAAGTGTGATGAAAAAAGTATCTTCAAAATATTTCAAGAAAAGCAACGTTTATGTTTCTTCAATAAACACTGATGGTCCAAAGGTAATCGGCTAAAATGAAATATTTCAGCACACACAATCAAAATAATTTTGTTTCATTCAGAGAAGCTGTTTTGAATGGACTTGCCCAAGACGGCGGACTTTTTATGCCGGAAATAATCCCATCATTTTCAAAATCATTTATAGAAAATCTTAATTCATTTTCTTTTAAGGAAATTGGAACTGAAACAGCAAAAAGATTTATTGGCGATGAAATTGATGATCAGAAACTTCATGAAATTATCGAGCGCTCACTTTATTTTCCTGCACCGATTGTTAATCTAGATGAAAATACTCACGTACTAGAATTATTCCATGGACCGACTCTTGCATTCAAGGATTTCGGTGCCCAGTTTATGGCAAGAACAATGGAATATTTTGTAAAGGATTTGAATAAGGAACTAGCAATTCTTGTTGCTACCTCAGGCGATACCGGAAGTGCGGTTGCACATGGTTTCTATGGTGTCGAGGGAATTAAAGTATATCTGCTTTACCCCAGCGGTAAGGTAAGCAGCATTCAGGAAAAGCAATTAACAACTCTTGATAAAAATATAACAGCATTAGAAATCCAAGGCACGTTCGATGATTGTCAGGATCTCGTCAAGAAAGCATTTACTGATAACTATCTTAAAAATAAATTGAATTTAAGTTCGGCAAACTCAATTAATATAGTCCGCTTGATTCCGCAATCATTCTATTATATAAATGCCATTAAGCAATTGAAACAGAACAAAAATAAAATTGTGTTTTCTGTTCCCTCGGGAAATCTTGGAAATATCACTGCAGGATTGATTGCAAAAAAAATGGGAATGCCGATTGACTTATTTATCGCAGCAACTAATTCAAATAATGTATTTACAAATTATTTATCAACCGGAAATTTTGAACCGCGCAAATCCGTTCAAACGTTTTCAAATGCAATGGATGTTGGCAATCCAAGTAACTTTGAAAGAATAAGAATGTTATATGAAGACAATATTGAAAAAATGAGAAACGAAATTGAGTCGCTTAGTTTTAATGATGAGAAAACAATTGACGGAATAAAAGAGGTTTATTCTAAATATGGTTACATAATTGATCCTCACGGTGCAGTTGGCTATATGGCGCTTAAAAAATATTTAGATATACACAAACAGAACAAGATAGATTCGGTTATTGTAGAAACTGCTCATCCGGCAAAATTTAAGGAAGTTGTTGAGAATGCAATAAGTAAAGAAGTAAAAATTCCGCAGCGGCTGGCCGAATGTCTTAATAAAGAAAAAAAATCAATTGTTCTTGATTCCAAATTTGAAACCTTTAAGGATTTTCTTTCCGCTAATTAAAAACTTCTAAAAGCCTGTTGTTAAATTGTTCATCATATATTTTAGTAAAATCTACTGCTTCAATTGCGCGAGGATAAATTTTTACAAAATTATTTTTTTCAATTTCCCAATTTTCCAATATTGATTCCGCAATCGTAGAACCGGTATGAAATTCATGATTGACAAGATATTTATAAACCAAATCTTCATCAGGACGTTTAAGCTGATCAATTTTTACGTATTCTTTATTTAAATCTTTTTCCACTGATGATTGTTTATTATAAATGAAAGCCACACCGCCGGTCATTCCAGCGCCGAAATTTTTACCGGTTTCTCCAAGTATAATTACTAATCCGCGGGTCATGTATTCACAACAATGATTGCCGACACCTTCAACAACTGCTGCTGCACCGCTATTACGAACGGCAAAACGCTCGCCGGCCTTTCCGGCAATAAAAACTTCTCCACCGGTCGCACCATATAATGCTACGTTTCCAATTATTGTATTCCCTTCAAGAGATTTTCTAATTGTCCGCGGAAATCTAATTGTAATCAAACCGCCGCTCATTCCTTTTCCAACATAATCATTTGCAACGCCGCAATGACGTAGTTCAATATTATCTACAAGGAAAGCTCCAAGACTTTGTCCCGCTGCACCATTCAGCTGATATTGTATAGAACCTTTGAATTCTCCCGGACCATACAAAAACGAAATCAATCCGGAGATTCTGCTTCCTACAGCGCGGTCTGTGTTTTTTAATTTCCTATTCACAATCGCCCTGCCGTGAGTCATTATTGCAGGAAGAACTTCCTCATTTATCCCTTCCGAAAAATGCTGTTCGAACTTTGCTGCCGTGGCTCTTATTTTCTCTTTAGAATTAAAAAAGAGATTATGTTTTTCATCTTTTGCCAATAGCGGGGTTAGATCAATATTTTTTTCTTCAAGTAATTTTTTGAACTGATTTTTCTCTTTCAATAAATCATTACGACCGATAATTTCATCAAGACTTTTAAATCCGGTCTCCGCAAGTATTGCTCTTATTTCTTCCGCAATATTTTTCATGTAGTTAACAAGATTTTCCGGTTTACCTTTGAATTTTTTTCTAAGCTCGGTGTCTTGTGTTGCAATTCCAGCAGGACAAGTATTAAGATGACATTGTCTAGCCATAACACATCCTAAAGCAACAAGAGCCGAAGTTCCAAAATCATATTCTTCGGCACCAAGCATTGCGGCTATAATTACACTGCGTGCGTTTTTCAATCCTCCGTCAATACGTAAAGTAACTTTATTCCTTAATCCGTTTTGTGTTAAAGTTCTATGAACCTCTGAAAGACCAATCTCCCACGGCAAGCCGGTATGTTTTAATGAACCAAGGGGACTTGCACCGGTTCCGCCATCATTACCGCTAATTAAAATTGTATCAGCACCTGCTTTCACAACTCCGGATGCAATTATTCCTATTCCAAACTGTGATACAAGTTTTACACAAATATTTGCTCTTGGATTTACCTGCTTCAAGTCGTAGATCAACTGCGCAAGATCTTCTATACTATATATATCATGATGCGGCGGCGGCGAAATTAACGGCACACTCGGTGTTGTGTGTCTGTTATTTGCAATTGCAAGAGTTACTTTTTCTCCGGGAAGTTGTCCCCCTTCTCCGGGTTTCGCACCTTGTCCAATTTTAATTTGAATTTCTCTTGCCGCTGTTAAATAAGAAGTTGTTACTCCAAATCTTCCGCTTGCAATTTGTTTAGTGTAGCAGTTTTCGCTTTTATCAGGATTGGAAATGCTATAGCGGTCTTTCTGTTCGCCGCCTTCGCCGGTATTACTTCTTATTCCAAGAATTGTTGCCGCACGTGCAAGTGTTCTGTGTGTTTCCTCGGAAATAGCCCCAAATGAAATTGCGCCAAGTCCAAACTTTTTTAATATCTGTTCAGCTGATTCAATTTCTTCTAACTTAACATTGTTTAATTTTTTTGATTCAAGAAAATCTCGTAAGTAAACCGATTGTTCCTCATCTTTAACTATAATATTTTTATTTTGAGAAACGTTATGAATTTTTTTGAACTCAGTCGGAGAAAATCCGTGAGCTTCACCGCCTTTCCTAAATCTAAATCTTCCAACTTCATCTAATTCAAGATTATTTGAGAATGCTTTTTTGCTTTTATTCAGAAGGGATTTTTTTAAGGCATCAAGATCAATTCCGCCCAAAGCACTTTTAATAGAAGGAAAATATCCGTCTATTAGTGTTTGTGAAATTCCAATTGAATGGAACAACATGCTTCCATGATAACTGCTAACGGTAGAAATTCCCATCTTTGCCATAATTTTAAGAAGACCTTTTTCCAAAGCATTACGGTAATTGCTGAGTTTCCCTATCCAATCTTCATCTGCAAAATTTTCTCTGATTAATTCATATGCCATGTAAGGATATACAGCGCTTGAACCGAATGCAACCAAAGCCGCAACATGATGATCTTCAATTACATCACCGGTAAAACTCAACAGTGCACAATTATTTCTTAATTTTTTCTTAATTAAATATTGATGAACTGCCGATACAACCAAGAGCATTGGTATCGGAACTTGATTTGGTTGTAATCCTTCATCTGAAAGAAAAATAATTTTTGTTCCATTGATTACAGCATTCTCGCATTCCGTTCTTATTTCCTCAATCCTTTTTGAAAGATTGTCTTCAATATTAAGATGACATTTTACAATAACGTGCGGGAACCAATAATGTTTTTCAAGAAGGAGTTTTACTTCACGCGGGGAAAGAACAGGACTGTCAATTCTTATTGCACCGCTAAATGTATTGGAATAATTAAGAAGATCACTTTCACTTCCAATATATCTATATAAACTCATTACATATCTTTCGCGTATCGAATCAATAGACGGATTTGTTACCTGAGCAAATTGCTGTTTGAAGTAATCATAGAATTTTCTGCTTTGTGTTGAAATAAAAGCCGGCGGAGTATCATCGCCCATAGAGCCGACAGACTCTTTTCCGCTCTCTGCCATAGGGATTATGAAACGTTCAAGATCTTCTTTATCAAATCCGAATGCTATACGCAGCCGTTTATCAAATCCTTCTTCAGGCATACCAAATTCGCCAAACTCTTCATAATCATTTCCTCGTTCGAGTGCTGATAAATTATTCTTAACCTTTTCTGAATAATTATCATTGTGTGCAACAATTTGTGTTATCTCTTTATTTGTTATTATTCCACTGCCATCTAATTTGATTGCAAAATTTTCGCCGGACTTCATGTGATGGTGCAGTAAAATATTTTCTTCATCTATATCAACAACGCCCGCTTCAGAAGCCATTATGACTAATCCGTCTTTTGTCTTAGTGTAACGTAATGGACGCAAACCATTTCTATCTAATTTTGCACCGACTATATCTCCGTCTGTAAAAACAAGTGCCGCTGGTCCATCCCACGGTTCAATAAGGTTTTCATGATAGATATAAAAATCTTTTAACTCCTGTTCCATACTTCTATCAAAGATGTATGGTTCCGGAATGAGCATCATTGCACTGTGGAATAAACTTCTTCCGCTTCGAACTAAGAACTCTAAAATATTATCAAGCGAATAAGAATCGCTGCCGGTTTGAGATACAATCGGCTTTAGTTCTTCAAGCCGTTCATTCCAAAAGTTGGATTTGATTGTAGCTTCGCGTGTCTGCATCCAAAGACGATTTCCTTTAATTGTATTGATCTCGCCGTTGTGCCCCAGCATTCTAAACGGTTGAGCCATACTCCAGCTTGAAATTGTATTCGTAGAAAATCTTTCATGAAAGAGAGACACTTTTACTTTGTATTCATGTTGATTTAAATCCGAATAAAAGCGTGCGAGGTGCTGCGGTTTCATCATTCCTTTATAAACAATTGTCTTGCTTGAAAGAGAACAAATGAAAGTTTCACCATTCACTTCTATAATTTTTTTCTCTACAGATTTTCTAAGAAGGTACAGTCTTGATTCAAAATCATTGTTTACATCTTTGTCAGTAAAAAAGAATTGAACAATTAGCGGACAAGTTTCTTTTGCAATTTCGCCAAGCACCAATTTGTTAACCGGAACATTCCTTGTGCCGATGTATTTAATATTAAGTTCGGAAGATTTCTTCTCAAACTTTATTTCCAGATCAGATAATTCCTTTTCAGTTGTAAATACCATTGCAATTGCAAGCTTCTCATCCTTAATTTTACAATCAAGCTCCTCTTCTAAAACGAGTTTGAAATATTCTTGTGGAATATCCGTTAACAGTCCTGTACCGTCGCCGGTTCTTTCATCAGTTCCGGAAGCGCCTCTATGCGACATGTTTTTTAGTGCTTCGATAGAGAGATCTATTACTCTTCGTGAAGGAATGGCTGAAAGCTCGGCAACAAACCCGATCCCGCACGCATCATGAAAATCTTGTTTAATTATATTTTTGATTTCTTGCATTTACATTACTCTCTTTTTAATCAGCATAAACATGTTTTTCTTTTTCAATTTTGAAAAGCTTATAATTAACGCTGTCACACAATGCCTGCCAGCTTGCTTCAATTATATTTTCTGAAACACCAACTGTTGACCACGTCTCAACTCCATCACCGGATTGGATTAATACTCTAACTTTTGCTGCGGTACCATGTTTCTCATTCAGCACTCGCACTTTATAGTCAATCAATTTTATTTTTGATATTTCAGGATAGAATCTTGTAAGCGCTTTTCGTAATGCGTTATCAAGTGCGTTCACGGGACCATCTCCGTTAGCCGCAGTATGTTCAATTTCTCCGTTAACTTCAATCTTCAACACAGCTTCGGCAGAAGTCTGTTTTTGATTATCAAACGTAACATGCACTTTTGAATCCAATGTTTTGAAAAAAGGAGAGAATTCATTTGTCTCTGACCGTAATATCAATTCAAAAGAAGCTTCGGCTCCGTCAAACTGAAAACCTTCATACTCAAGTGATTTAATATGGGCAACTAATTTTTTGCTTAATTCATTATCCTCGGAAAGATCTATTCCAAATTCTTTTGCTTTGTACTTGATATTACTTTGCCCTGATAAATCCGAAATTAAAACACGCTGTTTATTTCCGACTTTATTCGGTTCAATATGTTCATACATTTTGTTGTCTTTCATTACAGCGCTGACATGGATTCCGCCTTTATGTGCGAATGCGGAATTGCCGACGTAAGCCGCGCGCGTGTTTGGAACTAAATTCATTACTTCAAAAACAAAATTCGAGAGCGGTGTTAATTCATTCAGATTAATTTCATTTTTAGTTTTCAAATTCATTTTCAAAATTAGATTAGGGATTATACTTACAAGATTTGCATTGCCGCATCTTTCGCCTACTCCGTTTATTGTTCCTTGTACATGTAATGCGCCGTTTTCAATTGCGGTTAACGAATTTGCAACTGCAAGTTCACTATCGTTGTGAGTATGAATTCCTATTGGTTTTCTAATTGCACTTTTTACTCTAAGAACTGCCGTCATTATTTCGTGCGGAAGTGACCCGCCGTTCGTATCACAGAGAGTAATTACATCTGCACCGGCTTCTTCAGCAGCTTTTATCATACGAAGAGCAAATTGTTCATTATCCTTAAATCCATCAAAGAAATGTTCGGCATCAAATATCACTCTTCTTCCGTGTTCATTTAGATACTGTACCGATTTAAAAATTAATTCTTCATTTTCATCTTCGGTTAAACCAAGTCCTTTTTCAGCATGGAATTTCCATGTCTTGCCGAAAATTGAAACTGTAGAAGTTTCTGCTTTTAAAAGAGCGTTTAAATTTATGTCTGAGGAAATCTTATTTGGAAACCTTGCCGTAGATCCGAAAGCACAAATTTGTGCTCTCTTCAAATTCAACTTTTTTACTTTTTGAAAAAATTCCTCATCGCGGGGATTACTGCCCGGCCAGCCGCCTTCAATAATATCTATTCCGAATTCATCGAGTTTTTGGGAAATGGCAAGTTTATCATTAATTGACAAATTAATTCCTTCACCTTGAGTTCCATCACGAAGTGTAGTGTCAAATAATTCAATGTAATTTGATTTCATTTTTTTCTCTGATCTTTTAATTAATCATTCCGCTATTTTTTGCAAATGCAAACAAACCGCCGGCTTCAACTATTTCAAAAACATCACCAAGCGGAGTAAGCTTATAACTTTTTCCATCAGCAGTATTTTTAATTATGTTCGCATCAATATCTATTTCAATTGTGTTTCCGGTTTTTATTTTATCATTTAGTTTTATTGAACATTCATAAGGAATAACAAATCCGCCGTCAACGGAATTTCGGAAAAAAATTCTTGCATACGATTCAGCCACAACGACTTTTACTCCAGCAATTTGAAGAGCAAGCGGAGCGTGTTCGCGTGATGAGCCGCATCCAAAATTTGTTCCGCCGATAACAATGCTGTATTCCGACTGATAATTATCTCCGGAAATAAATTGTTTCCCTCCATCAGGTAGACCGGCTTGATTCAGCGGCACACTTGAAAGTGCAAAGTGTCCATATTTCTTTATTTCTTCAGGATCGCTTGTGCTGAAAACCAAATGTTCTGCCGGAATAATTTGATCAGTATCAACGTTATTACCAAGAACATATGCTTTACCGATAATTTTCTTTTCCATTTCTTTTCCTTTTATAAAAATTCTCTTGGATCAGTTATGAAACCATTTATAGCAGAAGCCGCAACAGTTAAAGGTGATGCAAGATAAACTTGCGATGCTTTGCTGCCCATTCTTCCCGGAAAATTTCTGTTGGTTGTTGATATTACCACATCGCCATCAATGCTTCTTCCGATTGTATCCGAAGGTCCGCCGAGACAAGCTGCACAAGATGATTCGGCAATTATACATCCCGCTTTTTCAAAAATATCTTTTAAGGAAACGCCATTTATTGTTTCTTCTTCTAACTGTTTTGCAACCGCGGTACTCGCGGGAACAATAAATGTTGTTACATTAACTTGTTTTCCAAAAAGTAAATTTGCTGCGTATCTAAAATCCGTAATCTTTCCGCCCGTGCATGAACCTATATAACACTTTGTTAATTTTGTTCCTTCTACATTTCGAACCGTATCTCGATTATCCGGACTGTGCGGCTTTGCAACTAAAGGCTCAATCTTAGAAACATCATAAGAATATTTTGAATGATAGACCGCATCAACATCACTTTTGAAAATTTCATAATCCGTAACACCGATCTCATTTAAATATTGTTGTGTAACTTCATCAACAGCAATAATTCCGTTCATACCTCCGGCTTCAATAGCCATGTTGGTTAATGTCATACGTTCGTACATTGATAAAGATGAAATTGCTTCACCTTCAAATTCCATTGCTCGATATGTTGCACCATCTGTAGTAATGTCTCCCAGAATTTGCAGAATCAAATCTTTAGCGGTTAAATACCCGGGCATTTTTCCATTGAAAGTAAATTTCATTGACTCGGGAACTTTCTCCCAGATTTTTCCAGTACCGAGTATAAATGCAGCATCGGTATTGCCAACTCCTGTTGCAAACATTCCAAACGCGCCGGATGTACATGTGTGTGAATCAGTTCCGAACAATACGGTTCCCGGAACATTATACCCTTCCTCTGCAAGTGCTATATGGCAAACGCCTTTGTAACGTTCGGTTCCAATATCATAATAGTTCGGCAAATTGTATTCGCCGGCAAATTGACGAAGAATGTCTACATTTCTGTTTGCATGTACATTTTTTGTAAAGATGTAATGATCCGGAAAGATCACTAATTTTTCTTTATCCCAAATCTTAGCTCTTTCCCCAAATTCCTTTTTCCAGATTGCGATTGTCGGGGGACCGCAGACATCGTGAGTCATAAGAACATCAACATCAAGCCAAATGTTATCGCCGGCTTTTACTGCTTCACGTTTTGCCGCTTTAGCCAGAATTTTTTCAGTAATTGTCAAACCCATAAAAATTTCCTTTGCCGTTACTTAATCGAAATTCCGTTTTCGTTTATCTCAACTTTAGTATTACAATAAACATTAAACTGATTTATTGCTTGCAGATACGCTTTTGCGCTTGCTTCAATTATATCCGTTGAAGTTCCTCTTCCGGTAAAGGAATTTTCACCGCTTCTAATTCTTATTATGGATTCACCAAGCGCCTGTCTTCCGGATGTAACGGAACGAACACTGTATGATTCTACTGTCGGTTTAATATCAAGTGCTCTTTCAATCGCATTGAATACAGCATCAACCGGACCGTCACCTGTTGATGATTCTTGAATAACATTTTCACCCGTTTTAATTCTAACAGTTGCAGTCGGAACAGTCTTTGTCCCTGCGTTAACGTGCATATATTCCAGCTCATACAATTCTTCTTCTTTATAAATTTCATCTCCCATTAAAACACGCAGGTCATCATCAAATACTTCTTTCTTTTTATCTGCAAGTTCAAGAAATGCATCGTACGCTTTTTGTAATTCTTCTTCAGTAATCTGATAACCAAGTTCCTTCAGCCGGATTTTTAATCCGTGTCTCCCTGAATGTCTCCCAAGAACTATTTTTGTTTTACCTACTCCCACCGATTCCGGTGTCATGATCTCGTAAGTCTGTCTATCTTTTAACATTCCGTCTTGATGAATCCCGGATTCATGTGCAAATGCATTCTCTCCAACGATTGCTTTGTTGGGTTGAACTACAATTCCTGTAAAACCGGAAACCATTTTGCTTGTATTATAAATTTCAGAATAATTTACGTTCGTGAAATAATTAACAATATCTTTTCTCACTTTCAGCGCCATAACTATTTCTTCTAGTGAAGCATTTCCTGCACGTTCACCAATTCCGTTGATTGTACATTCAACTTGCCGCGCACCGTTTTGAATTGCCGAAATTGAATTTGCAACAGCCAAACCAAGATCGTTATGGCAATGAACGCTGATGATTGCTTTATCAATATTCTTCACGCGTTTTTTCAATTCAGCTATTTTATTCCCAAACTCAGATGGGAAATTGTATCCGGTTGTATCGGGAATATTAACTGTAGTTGCCCCCGCCTCAATTGCCGTTTCAATAATATCCGCCAAGTAACCGATATCTGTTCTTCCTGCATCTTCAGCAGAAAACTCAACATCCTTAACAAAAGTTTTTGCATAAGCGACTGAATCGTACGACATCTTTAAAACTGTTTTTCTTTTTTCTTCTAATGTGATTCCATATTTGCTGTCACCAAATTTCCCAAGTATATGTATATCGGAAGTGCTTGAAAAAGTATGAATGCGCGGACTCTTTGCATTCCGCAGCGCTTCGAATGCTGATTTGATATCAACTTCTTTTGCGCGTGCTAATCCAGCTATAATAACTTCCGATTCATTTGCAATTCTTTGAACTGCTTCAAATTGTGCGGGAGAAGAAACGGGAAAACCTGCTTCGATAACATCAACTTTAAGTGCGGCCAGTTGCCGTGCTATTTCTAATTTCTCAAATACATTCAGCGATGCCCCCGGAGATTGTTCACCGTCTCTTAATGTTGTATCGAAGATTAAAATTCGTTCGTTCATTACTATACCTTTAGTTTAGCTAATTACTTTTTGTTACCTTCTTAAAGAGTAAAAACACCTAATGCCTGTTCATTAAAAATATCTGTGTAGTATCCCGTCACGTAATTTGTCATCTGACCGGTCGAAACTAATTCACATCCTTCCGAAAAAATATCTGCCGTGCGGTAACCGTTTGCTAAAGTACGTTCAATTGCCATCTCAATTATTTCAGCTGCTTTCTGCATTTGGAATGAATAATTAAACATCATTGCCGCCGAAGAAATTGCCGCAAGCGGATTTGCTTTTCCTTTCCCTGCTATATCAGGAGCGCTTCCATGAACCGGTTCATATAATGCATACTTACTTCCAATACTTGCAGAGGGAAGCATTCCTAAACTTCCGGTAATCATTCCGGCTATGTCGCTTAAAATATCTCCGAATAAATTTGATGTAAGTAGCACATCAAACTGTCTTGGATTATGAACTATTTGCATTGCTGCATTATCAACATACATATCGGTCAGCTGAACATCGGGATAATCTTTATGAACTTCGTGAACAATATTTCTCCAGAATTGAGAAACTTCAAGAACATTTGCTTTATCAACTGAAGCAACTTTTTTATTTCTTTCGCTTGCAAATTTAAAAGCCATTCTTGCAATGCGCTCAACTTCCTCATGGGAATAAACCATAGTATTGAATCCGCGTTTATCATCAAAACCTCGCGGTTCACCAAAATAAATTCCACCGGTTAATTCGCGCATTACAATAAAATCCGTTCCATCCAGAACTTCTTTCTTCAATGTTGACGAGTCAATCAAAGCATCATAAATTTTTGCAGGACGAATATTAGCATACAGTCCTAATGATTTTCTAAGTTTGAGTAATGCAGCTTCAGGTTTTAAGTGATGCGGAAGCTTTTCCCATTTAGGTCCTCCAACTGCACCAAGAAAAACAGCATCGGAATCGTAACAAGCTTGAATTGTTTCATCGGTTAGAGGCGTTTGATTTTTATCGTAAGAAGAACCGCCAATTAACTGCTCATTAAACTCAAGAGTCACGTTAAAGCTTTCCGCAACTGTTTTCATTACCTGTACAGCTGCACGTGTTACTTCCTGGCCGATTCCGTCTCCGGGAAGCAAAGCAATTTTGTATCTCATACACCAACCTCTTCCTTAGGATTTTTCTTAAAGAGCCAGCTCATCATCCCTCTAAGCTTTGCACCAACTACTTCTATCGAATGTTCTCTGTTTTCTTTTCTCATTTGATTAAATTTTGAAGCACCGGAGTTATATTCTTCCAACCACTCCTTCGCAAATTTTCCGCTTTGAACTTCTTCCAATATTTTTTTCATTTCTTTTTTTGTTTCATTAGTAATTAATCTTGGACCTCTTGACATACCGCCGTATTCTGCGGTATCGCTCACGGAATAATTCATTCTTGAAAGTCCTCCTTCATAATAAAGATCAACGATCAATTTCATTTCATGCATACATTCAAAGTAAGCTAACTCAGCAGGATAACCGGCATCTACTAGTGTTTCGAACCCAGCTTTAATAAGTTGTGCAGAACCTCCGCATAAAACTGCCTGCTCACCGAATAAATCTGTTTCAGTTTCATCTTTAAAATTTGTTTCAATTACACCAGCACGCGCGCCGCCAATTCCTTTTGCCCAAGCAAGAGCTAAATCTTTTGTCTCTCCAGATGGATCTTGATGAACTGCTATCAGACATGGAACACCGGAACCTTCCAAATATGTTCTGCGTACCAAATGACCCGGACCTTTCGGTGCAATCATCATTATATTAATATTTGATGGAGGAACGATTTGTTTGTAGTGAATATTAAATCCGTGACCGAATGCAAGAGTGTCTCCCGATTTTAAATATGGTGCAACTTCAGCATCATAAACTGCTTTCTGATTTTGATCAGGAAGAAGAATCATAATCACTTCGCCCCATTTAACGGCATCTGCAACAGTCTTAACATTTAATCCGGCTTTTTCCGCTTTTTGCCATGATGCAGATGAAGTTCTTAAACCAACACAAACATTCATTCCGCTGTCTTTAAGATTTAAACTGTGCGCGTGTCCTTGGCTGCCAAATCCCAGTACGGCAATTTTTTTTGATTTAAGCAATTCAAGATTTGCATCCTGCTCATAGTAAACTTTCATTTTATGATTCCTCTTTTATTATGTAATATTTTCTTTTTTATGAATTTTAACTTGCTCGCCCCGTTTTAAAGCAACTATTCCGCTTCGTGCCATTTCTTTAATTCCAAACGGTGCAAGAACATTAACGGCAGCATCAATTTTATCCGGTGGTCCGGTAATTTCAATCATCATGGATTTATTTGTGATGTCAACAATATTTCCGCGGAAGATGTCACAAATATTTTTTATTTCTTCCATTGAGCCTTTATGAATTCCAATATTGATCAAAGCAAGCTCACGTTCAACATGATAAACTTCAGCAAGATCAACAACCTTGATTGTATCTATTAATCTGTTCAACTGCTTAACAACTTGATCTATTATCTGGTCGTCACCTTCGGTAACAATTGTCATACGGGACACTTCTGAAATTTCGGTTTCACCGACAGAAATACTTTTGATATTAAATCCTTTCCCGCTGAACATTGTCGCAACGCGGTCAAACGCACCGAAACGGTTTTCTACAAGGACAGAAATTGTATGCTTCATTTATGTCATCCTCTTTGGGTTTAATCTATTAACCATCATATCGGAAATTGATGCGCCGGAAGGGATCATTGGGAACACCATGTCTTCCTTTACAACTTTGAACTCAATTAAAAACGGTCTGTCTTTCACCGAGAACGCCTTATCCAATAACGAACCAACATCTTTAGGATTATCAGTTGAGTATGATTCAATTCCAAATGCTTCACCGACTTTTACAAAATCAGGATTGCTTGAACCTAGATCCGTAAAACTGTATTTCTCTTTATGAAATAACTCCTGCCATTGTCTTACCATTCCCAGGAATGTGTTATTGATGATAAATATTTTTAATGGAAGTTTATTTGCAACTGCAGTTGTTAATTCCTGAATATTCATTTGAAATCCTCCGTCTCCACTAATAGAAATAACAGGGCGATCTTTAACCGCAAACGAAGCACCTATTGAAGCCGGCAATGAAAAACCCATTGTACCTAAACCACCGCTGGTTAAATTAGAGCGTGGATTATTATACTTGTAATGTTGTGCTGTCCACATTTGATGTTGTCCAACGTCTGTAACTATAACTGCTTCACCCTTTGTTTTTTCGGAAATTTTTTCAATTACATATTCTGTTCTCAATCTGCCGTCATTATCTTCATAAGTAAGCGGGCATTCATCTTTCCAAGCATTGATTTGTGCAAGCCATTCCGATGTATCAGGCGGGGCGGGTATTTCCGAAGCAAGTTCTGCAAGAATATGTTTTACATCTCCAACTATGGGCAAATCAACAACAACATTTTTGTCAATTGCAGTCGGATCAATATCAACATGAATTTTAAATGCACCGGTTGCAAACGTATCAACCTTACCAGTTACGCGATCATCGAACCTGGCGCCAAGAGAAACTAAAACATCACAACTATCAACAGCACGGTTCGCCCAATATGTTCCGTGCATTCCCAACATACCAAGTGATAATTCATCAGTTCCCGGAAAAGCACCAAGACCTTGAAGTGTCATTGTAACCGGTAATTTATTTTCTCTTGCAAACAATGCAAGTTCGTTTGAGCCGTTAGACATTATTACACCACCTCCAACATAAAGCAATGGTCTCTTCGCTTTTGAAATTACTTCTGCAGCCTTTTTGATTTGATTACTGTGCCCTTTATAGGTTGGTTTATATCCGCGGATATCAACTTCTTCGTCATAAACAAATTCGCATTTAGATGCGATGACATCTTTTGGCAAGTCTACAACAACCGGTCCCGGTCTTCCTGTAGATGCAATGTAAAATGCTTTTCTTATTGTTGATGCAAGTTCTCTAACGTCTCTTACAAGAAAATTATGTTTAGTAATCGGGCGGGTAATCCCAATTATGTCCGCTTCTTGAAAAGCGTCGTTACCAATAAGATGAGACGATACTTGTCCTGTGAATACAACAATTGGAACAGAATCCATATAAGCATCGGCGATTCCTGTTACAGTATTTGTTGCACCTGGTCCGGAAGTAACTAACACCGCTCCAACTTTGCCGGAGGCTTTTGCATAACCTTCTGCTGCATGAACAGCACCCTGCTCATGGCGTACTAAAATATGTTTTAGAAAATCAACATCATAAAGATGTTCATAAAGTTTTAGAACAGCGCCACCGGGGTAACCGAAAATATATTCGACTTTTTCCCGCTTTAAGCACTCAAAAAATATATCGGCACCGGTTAATAGATTGTTATTCCTTTTCATTTTAATTCTATCTTCCATTATTAATAATTTTTTAAAACTGCGCCAGTGTTTGCAGAAGAAACCATTATCGAGTACCGAGCAAGGTATCCACGTTTAATTTTCGGTTCAAACTCCGGAAGTGCATTTAATCTTTTTGAAATTTCTTCATCATTTAATTCAACATTTAAAGTTCTGCCGGGGAGATCTATCTTAATTATGTCACCATTTTGTAATGCAGCAATGGGACCGCGCTCAGCGGCTTCGGGTGATACATGCCCGATACAAGCACCTCTTGTTCCGCCTGAGAATCTTCCGTCGGTTATCAATGCAACTTTGTCTCCAAGACCCATGCCCATAATCACGCTTGTAGGAGAAAGCATCTCCGGCATTCCTGGTCCTCCTTTTGGTCCTTCATATCTAATAACAACAACATCGCCGGGTTTTACTTCACCTGCTAAAATTTTTTCAACTGCTTCTTCCTGTGATTCAAAAATTCTTGCCGGTCCTGAAAAAATTTGCATATTAGAATTTACAGCGCCTGCTTTAATAACCGATCCATCTGGAGCTAAATTTCCAAAGAGAATTGAAAGTCCGCCGGTTTTGGAATATGGTTCTTCAACTGTTTTGATAACCGAGTTATCTATAATTCTTGAGCTTGATATATTTTCACCTAAAGTTTTTCCTGTAACTGTTGGTCTTGATAAGTCAAGAACACCAACTTTTGAAATTTCATTTAGTATTGCGGAGATTCCTCCTGCTCTATCAACATCTTCCATGTGAACATTTTTTGTAGCGGGACTAACTTTGCAGATATAAGGAACTCGGTCGGAAAGTTCGTTCAAAATTTTCAAATCAAAATCAATTTTTGCCTCGTTTGCAATTGCAAGAGCGTGCAAAACTGTATTTGTACTTCCGCCCATTGCCATATCAAGAGCAAAAGCATTCATAAATGACTCGCGCGAAAGTATTTTGCTGGGTTTTAAATCTTTTTCGATGAGAGAAATAATTTGCTTTGCTGCTTTAACTGCTAATTCTTTTCGTTCAGGTGCAACTGCAAGTATAGAACCGTTTCCGGGAAGTGCTAAACCTAATGCTTCCATTAAACAGTTCATTGAATTTGCGGTAAACATTCCCGAACAGGATCCGCAAGTTGGGCAACTGAAGTTTTCGTACTCTTTTAATTTCTTTTCATCAATTGTTCCGGCTTGAAATTTTCCAACTCCTTCGAAGACAGAAATCAAATCAACTTTTTCACCGTCAGGAGTTCTTCCGGCTTTCATTGGTCCGCCCGAAACAAAAATAGTCGGTATATCAATTCGTACTGCCGCCATTAACATACCGGGAACAATCTTGTCACAGTTAGGAATACAAATCATTCCATCTAATCGGTGCGCTTCAACTACAGTTTCAACACAGTCTGCTATCAACTCTCGGCTTGCTAATGAGTAACGCATTCCGAGATGTCCCATAGCTATTCCATCATCAACACCGATCGTGTTGAATTCAAACGGAACACCGCCCGCTTCTCTAACTGCTTCTTTAACGATTCTACCAAATTCTTGAAGATGAACATGACCGGGAATTAAATCTATATATGAATTGCAGATGCCGATAAAGGGTTTGTTGAAATCCTCGTCACTTTTGATGACACCGGTAGCTTTCAATAAGCTCCTGTGTGGAGCTTTTTCAAACCCTTTTTTAATTAAGTCAGATCGCATTAAATCTCCAGAATAAAAAAACCTCCAGAAATTCTTTAGGGTTTTGGTTAACCCCTTAATCTGATCTTGTGTTTAATTTTTATGTGATGTGATTTTGGGATTAACCTATTATTTAGCTTATCACGGTAATTAGAATACCGAGTAGGCTAAGAATAATAATCCCAAGGAGAATAATTGAAGGTAAGTTAATCGTTGAAATTGACACAACACCGCTTGCACCAAAGTTAGTGTTTTCTAAAAAGAGGATTCTATTTTGTGTTGTGCTTTTCATGTTTGTTAAATTCTTGGGCAAAGATAGGATTTGAATTTTGTTATGTCAAGGGAGAAAGTGTTATTTATCAATAAAAATTTTTTCTTTTGGACAAGAAACTCCATAAAAAATATAGATTTATAATTATTCAAGATCATGAATAAGTAATCACTTTAAGGTTTTATGAATTACTAATCGCTTAAGAAATTTTTTATTACGGAATTCAATTGGTTGAACTCAATTAAGAATGCATCGTGCCCGTGTATAGAATCTATTTCGAAATAACTCGACTCCGGGATTAATGACGCAATTTCTTTTTGTTCTGCTGCAGGATAAAGAATATCGGAGTTGATTCCGACGCACAATGTTTTTGCTTTAATACTGCCCAAAGTTTCTTTGAGAGAACCACGTCCTTGTGCAACATCATGTAAATCCATCGCACGGGTTATAACTAGGTAAGTGTTGGCATCGAAACGGTCTACCAGCTTATCACCTTGATAGCGTAAATAACTTTCCACTTGAAATCCCGGATATGAAATTTTGTTTTGCTGATTTTCGCCATATTTATTTTCCCTTCCGAATTTTTTATTAAAACTTTCTGCACTTCTATAAGAGATCATAGCAATCATTCGTGCCGTAGATAATCCGTCATGTGGCTGTACCGTGTAGTTCCCGTTTTCCCATGCAGGATCATCAATGATTGCTTTACGCGCTGCTTCATTTAATCCGATACACCAGGCAGAGTGTTGAGCAGCAGTTGCAATCGGAATGATTCTTTCAACAAACTCCGGAAACATTAGCGACCATTCCAATACCTGCATTCCGCCGAGCGATCCGCCGGCAATGGCTTGAAGTTTATTCACACCAAAACTTGTTAATAATTTATATTGAAGATTAACCATGTCTCGGACAGTTATTTTAGGAAATTCAATTCCATATTTTTTATTTGTAATAGGATTTATCGAAGCGGGCCCTGTTGTTCCATAACATCCTCCCAATATATTTGAACAAACAATAAAATATTCTGAAGGATCAAATGCTTTACCATGCCCAATCAATTCATCCCACCAGCCTTTTTGTTTTGGTGAAGTAGTAACATTAGATTTTCCATTGTTACGAAAATTATAATCAGATGCATGCGCGTCACCAGTTAATGCATGACAGATTAGAATAGCATTAGTCCCGTCGTTATTCAATGTGCCGTATGTTTCGTATGCAACAGTTACACTTGGCAACGTTTCTCCCGATTCAAGTACCAATGGTTCGAGAAAAGTAATACTGTTCGCTTGTTGAGTTTCTATAAAATTAATTTGTCTCATTCTTCACTCACTGATTAAAATTCATTCATCCAAAATTCACTGCTTTACTTTCTTTTACCGAAGTGATTGATTCTCCGAAGAATTCTTCATGCAAAACGTTAACTGTTTTTTCAACTTCCGGCGCATCAACAATAAAAGAGATATTTAGCGAGTATGGATCGTCAAGAAAGATCAAACTGTGTATTCCATAGTTATCCAATACATCATGAATTCTCCGAACAATAAGCGATTTGACATTCTGACTGATGCCGATAACTGAAACGAGCGAGAGATTATTCCTTGAATTTATATTACCGATAAAATTTTTCTCGATTTCCGGAATAAATTCGCTTTTGATCTTTTCTAAAAATAAATGTTCGAACTCGCTTTGCACTATTATTGACATTGATTGACCGTTAGCCGATTTGATGATTGTAATTATCGGTATTTCAAGTTGTGCTAATAAACCAAACAGTCGTGCGTATATTTTTTGTCCATAAATAGATTCCGTTTCATAAATACTTATTGACAACAGATTTTTTAGAAAAGTAATTGTTTTTATTTCTACATCATTTTGATTATCAGCATTACCAATAAAAGTTCCTTTTACTTTTGGATTAAATGTATTGAGGATACTAATCGGCACATTTTGTTTTTCCACCGGGGCGATTGTTTTGGGATGAATAACTTTTCCGCCAAGCACTGCCAGACTCGATGCTTCATTATAACTCAGTCGGTTCAGAGTTATTGCTGATGAAACAACTTTTGGGTCAGCGCTTAGTACTCCGTCAACATCGGTCCATATTTCGACGATGCTCGCATTTAGAGCACCGCCGATTATTGTTGCGGTAAAATCCGATCCGCTTCTTCCAAGAGATGTAACATATCCATTTTCATCAGAGCCGGTAAATCCATTTACTGCAGGGATTTGATTTTGATTTAATCCTGTATACCACTCTTGAAGCAACTGATTTGTAACCGAAAAGCTTACATCTGCATCACCATAATTAGAATTTGTCCTGATTAGTTTTTTTGCATTATGAAATTCACTGTTGATCCCTTGTGATTTTAGCGATTCGACAAGTAATGTACTTGAAAGAAGTTCCCCGAAAGTAACTATCGAATCACTGATTCTGTCGGAACATTCTTGAAGAAGAAAAACCCCTTTAAGTTTATTTTCCAATTCACTAAATAATTTATCTAATTGATCCTTAGTTTGATGCTGGTTATTTACCGCAATAACTTTAGATAAAAAAACATAATGAATTGATTTAATCTCTTCGAGAATTCCGATATATTTTTGATTTCCGCTGCTTGAAAATTCTATCGCATTAATAAGTTTATCAGTAATTCCGCCAATTGCGGAAAGAACTACAATAGTAAATTCTTTCTTAAACCGGCCTGAAATAATTTCAGCAACTCTTAAAAATAAATCCGGTGTACCGATTGATGTTCCGCCAAATTTAATTACTTTCATATTACATTCTCCTTAAACTACAACACTTACATCCACAGTTTGTAAAGCTTGCTCAAAGTCATCAATTATATCTTCAATATTTTCTATACCAACCGAAACACGAATCATTTCCGGTTTAACTCCGGAATCTTCCTGTTCTTTTTCGCTTAATTGTTGGTGTGTTGTTGATGCAGGATGGATCACTAAAGTTTTTGCATCACCAACGTTAGCAAGAAGACTTGCAAGTTTAACATTGTTGATAAAATTCTTTCCCGATTCTATTCCGCCTTTTACTCCGAAGGAAACGATACCGCCAAAAGAATTTTCCCTAAAATATCTTTTTGCGTTTTCATGGAAAGGATGTTCTTCGAGTCCAGGATATAAAACCCAATCAACCTGCGGTTGCTCTTTTAACCAGCGTGCAAGTCGGAGTGCATTTTCACAATGTCTTTCTACACGAAGCGAAAGCGTTTCTAATCCTTGAAGTAAAAGGAAGGAATTAAACGGGCTTATACACGGACCAAGATCTCTAAGCTGTTCAACTCTAGCGCGAATTATGAAAGCAATATTTCCAAACGGGCCATCTGCACCAAATGTTTCCCAAAAATTCAATCCGTGATAACCAGGGCTTGGAGAAGTGAACGAAGGAAATTTTCCGTTTGCCCAATTAAATTTTCCAGAATCTACAATCACTCCGCCGATTGACGTACCGTGCCCGCCAATCCATTTGGTTGCTGAGTGAACAATAATATCCGCACCAAAATCAAACGGACGGCAAATGTAACCGCCGGCTCCGAATGTGTTATCAACTATAAGGGGAATACCGTTTGCGTGTGCAACTTTTGCAATCGCTTCTATATCGGGAACATTCAAACGCGGATTTGCAATTGTCTCGATGTAGATAGCTTTTGTTTTTTTATCAATCGCATCCGCATAATCGGCAGGATCATCACTATCTACAAATTTCACATTAATACCTAGACGAGGAAACGTAACTTTAAATTGATTATACGTTCCGCCATAGAGATAACTTGTTGATACAATATTATCGCCGGCTTCTGCTATTGTGCTGATAGCTAGGAATTGTGCTGCTTGGCCTGATGAAGTTGCCAGTGCACCAACTCCACCTTCAAGTGCAGCAATTCTTTCTTCAAAGACTGATGTTGTCGGATTCATAATTCGTGTATAAATATTTCCAAATTCCTTCAAACCAAAAAGATTTGCCGCATGATCTGTATTGTTAAAATTGTAAGATGAAGTTTGATAAATTGGAACTGCTCGTGCATTCGTTGTAGGATCAACTGATTGCCCCGCATGCAATTGCAATGTTTCGAAACGGTAGTTTTTATTTTTGTTGCTCATTGTGTTCTCCTTTGATGTTTATTAATTGTAAATAAAAAAGCCCTTCGTTTTGTGAAGGGCTTTTAATTAGTTGATAAATTTCTGTAATTATATTATCCCTTCACGCATGAGGTCGGACATACACATCATAGCCATCATAATGCAGAAGAAATACTGAAGGTTAGCTGACCGGTTGTTCTTTAGTATAATATTTTCAAACGTTGTTTTCATTTTGCTCATTTAAGTTTTTAAAACAAAAAAGCCCTTCGAAGTTTTTCCGAAGGGCTTTAACTAATAGTCTTTTATAAAGTCTATCCCTTCGTTATAAATAACATCATACACATCATCACGCTGCGCAAGTTTTTTTGAGAGATGTTATTTTTTACAAAGAGATTCATTTTTTTTGCTTGTTTAAATTTCTTGGGCAAATCTAATCCAAAAACTTCCCCGTGTCAAGTTAGTTTTATAGAATTCATAATTTTTTTGAAATAAAATTTTCAACGGATGATGATAACTTATTCTCTACTCATCTCGCTGTTCCGGGGAACCATATACATGAACGAAAGAGCAACAGTCCAATCGGATTTTTGCGGAGTGTGAATTACATTTAGAATAAAGCTGTCTTGAAAAGTTATTCCTGCTTGGAACGACCAGAATGTGGATTTCTTATCAATAAATTTGTGAGCCGTCAAATTGAATTCAGGTTCTGTTTCTTCATTATAGAATAGACCTATTACTGGTTTTGAAAGAATTGAAAATTTTACTTCGCTGAAAACTTTGAACAGCTGGATTGCTCTAAATCCCACATGATTTAAATTGCGCGGTATTATTTCAATTCCTTGATCGAGATAAACATAAAACATTGTAAAATCCGAATTACGATAATCATCTGTAATGCTCATCAACTGTCCTTGCCTAAGTTCACTATTTTCCCTTAATGCTGCACTGCTAATAAACATACCTTGACTCATGCCGATAGCGGCGGGTTTAACAAAAAGATTATTCCCGCCAAAAAATATTCCGCCTAACTGAAAATCATAATTGTCCCTATGCTTCCATATAAAAATTGTACTAGGCAATCCATCGGGACGGAATGGCGCCCCGCGGCCAATTGCAAGCGTCCGAACATTTTCTTTTTGTTCATCACTCTTAATGTATCCACCCAAAATAAAAGTATTGTACGGACCTTCTAAAATTCCTGCAAGTCCAAAACGCGTGTTTTGTACATCATCAATTCTTCCACTTCCCAATAGTCCAACCAGAGAAAAAGAACTAACGCTTACTTTTCCGACAAAGTAAAATGAATTTAGAACCGTATTTCTATAAAGTGTATTGTGTCCGACAGCAGAACCATCAAAATATTCTGCTCCTATACGAAACCAAAGATTTGGCTGCGGTCTTAATGTTATTCTTGAAAAAAATGCTTTGCCGTATAAAGATGTATCTTTTATTTTGTCATAAGTACCGCCAATATCAAGTTGATAACGATCATCATCATTGATCGGAAAGAGAACGGCACCGCCTGTTAATTCTTGAACACGAAATTCATTTCTATTATTCAAAGCGTTATCCGAAATTTTGAAAAAGAGTGTTTTATTTCGTAGATCCTTTTTATAAAAATTGAATGATGAAATATTATCAGTTCCTTCCTTCATATAAGATAATTGAAACTCCCAAGTTTCAGGCTGCGGCGGACCGAATACTGAATGACTTAGATCTGCATTTGCACTAGTTCGTGTATGTTCGTCCTGTGCAAAAATTGATGTAATTAAGAGAAAAAATAAAAACGATAACAGAAAAAATTTGAATTTCATATGAGGAAGACGCCCTTTCGTATTTTCTATTTTAGAAGTTGTGACGTTTCAATAATTATTTTTTTACACCTAGACGCAATGATGAAATATCCATTAAATACGGTTTAAGTTTTCTATCTCCGTTTTTAGCATCCCTACTTGAATCGAACGTCAGCAAATTTCCATCAGGAGAAATAACCGGAAAGCCGTCAAATCCATCGTTGAAAGTTAAGCGTGTTTGTTCTCCGGTCTTCAAGCTCATTAGAAAAATTTCATAATTATGCGGTGGCAGAACTTTCACAAATACAAAATGATCTCCATCAGGAGCGGGATGAGGGGCCCAATTTGTGCCGCTGTCGTTAGTAATTTGTTTTCTATCGGAGCCGTCACCTTTCATGGTGAAGATACTCATAGGCATACCGCGTTGAGCCTGATCTTTAATATTCCACGCCCGGCAAATAATTGTTTCATTGTTAATATAAAATGAACCTCCTTCCTGCCATTCGGGAGTAAATGTAATTTGCTGCTGCTCGCTTCCATCCGGACGCATTTTCCATAAATCCAATTTGCCGTCTACTTGACGTGAAAACAATATCCACTTTCCATCTGGAGATATGGAAACCTCTGCATCGTAGTATTTATTATTGGTTAATCTTTTTACTTTACTTCCATCTAAATCGCATGAATATAACTCAGCGCCTTGCGGGTAATTATTCGGATCGGAATAATTTCCCTTTGGTAAATCAAGATTGTCTCTTGTTGACGTATAGATTAATTGATTTCCATCCGGGAAATAAAATGAACATGCATCTTCGCCTTTATCGTTAATGCGTTTAATGTTGGTTCCATCAATATTAAACGTATAGACTTGGTGGACAGGATCGTCCTTAAATTTTGCGTTTCCTATCATACTTTTACCATCCGGCGAGAAATAAAATTCCGCCCCTTCATCAACATTAGGAATCTGCCAAACTTTAAATTCTTTTTGTTCTTGAGTCTGCCCTTCACTTTCGCTTGGAGAAAAATAAATTACTACGGCCAATACAATAAGTAACCGTGCAATAAAAGCTGTTGTCGAAATCAATGTGTTCTTTTCCAAAATAAACTCCTGTTAGATTTTATTGTTAAATCTATTATCAAAAAATTTTATTACTTCGCCATCAATTCTATCTTGGTTTTATTTTCTTTTCCATCTCGTAAATAAATTAATTCAACAGTTTCACCTGGCTGGAAATTTTTTAGTGCGTCAGAATAATCGCGCAAATTGGTAATATTATATTGTCCAAGTTTTGTTATGATGTCACCTTTTTGCAATCCGGCTTTTGCCGCCGGGGAATCCGGTGATAGATCAGAGATACGAACACCATTTCCTGAATATGCAAAATCCGGAACACTGCCGGTGGAAACTCTTCTCTCTCCAGTAGTTGTTTGAGTTTTTTTTGTTTCTGTAACTGCCTGTCCTTGGAAAGTAAGCGGTTCTATCCTATCTGCTAAATAAAGAATTCCTTCGCGGGCGAAAGTTGCGACTTTTACTAATCCGGCAGCATCAATTTTATCCGCAGTATCCGAAGGTTTATGATATCCTTCATTTGCACCTGCAAAAAATTGCACACCCGGAATACCAATGTTTAAGAAGCTGCGTTGATCACTTGCATCTAGATCCTGTGTTACCATTTCCGATTCAACACCGGTAACATAACTTGCCCCCATAAAAATAAATCTCCATTCTCTTGCAGTGTTGCTGCTAAGAACATATAATTTTTTATCACCTAGCCTGCCTACAGTATCAAAATTCAAAACACCAATAACTTTCTTTGCCGGAAACCGCTTTGTGTTTTCCACATAATATTTTGAACCGAGCAAACCGCTCTCTTCTGAAGTAAATGCAATAAAAATAACAGTACGCTGTGGTTTTAAAGTTGTGCCGAGTAAGTTTGCCAATTCAAGCATAACCGAAACCCCGCTTGCATTATCATCGGCGCCGGGATGTATCTTGCCTTCATTTCCTTTATTCGCGCCGGGCCATCCTAATCCTAAATGATCGTAGTGAGCACAGACAATTACCGATTCATCTTTCAGATTCGGATTTGTCCCGGGAATAATTCCAATAATATTTTGGACCGGAGCTTTATTTCCCTTGGCATCAACCACTTCATTCCAAGTTTGGAAATAACTTCCGTCATCAGCTCCCGGCTGTAAACCAGAGCTTTTAAATTTTTCAACAATATAATCCGCAGCCTTTTTAATTCCTTCGGTTCCGGGTGCCCGTCCTGCAAGTTCATTACTTGCAAGATATTCTACGGTCTTCATCATTCTTTCGGCCGAAAAAACCGGTGATAGAGTTGCTAATGCTTTACGCCTTGGTAACTCAGTAAAAATTGTTGTGGCCTGAGTTTTACCAACTGCAGAAATTTTTGCCATTAATGGTGAATTAACAGCTTCCCATTCACCCTTTGCAATATTTGCCGGTTCTGTTCCTTCAAAAACTAGATAACTATATTTTCCATAGTGTGGTAATTTTCTTGCTAATCCTTGCACTGCCTCTTTATTATCTACAGATAGCAGCACAAGAACCGCCGCAGGGTTTTTAGGATGACGAACTGAAATTATAACACTGCTCTTGTTGTTATGGAATGAAGACTTTCCAAATCTAACCGATTCATTTGTTAACTCTGCATCATAATCTTTCAAACCGACTTTGATTGCACCGGCAAATAAATTTTCTACTCCGAAAATCCAAACACTTTTATCAGACGGAAGTTCGGAGATTTCATTATCCATCATCACTTTTATTTTCTTAGTATTATCTGCCGACCATGTAGTTGATAACTCTTTATAATATTCCAGATTTGTTTTATCAGCTTTTGATGGTAAAAGAATTAGCAAATCTTCCGAGCCGAATATTTTTGATAGCGATGGCGGAATTTCATTGTAGTGAAGTTTGCGGAATAAATTAAATTGCGGATCAACCTGAACCAGCAATGGTGCTTCTGCAAAGGTCATTTCATAAGTTTGTTCTCTCTGAGTCATGGCTGCATTTTTTATTTCTGCTTTTTTCTCAAACGAAACTGCAACCGGAACATCTAGAACAAAAACATCATCTTTTTGTAACTGCTTTAATGTGAATTTAAGTGTGTAACCACTCGATTCCCTCTTTACGGAAACATCCGATATACTTAATTCCGGGGCTCCTTTTCGATTGACCCATTGATCGAAAAATTGTTTCAGGTCTTTTCCGGAAACAGATTCGAACGCAAGGCGAATATCATTATATGAAGCAGCTTTGAATTTATTGTCACGATAAAATTTTTGAAACCCTCTAACAAATTGTTCATCTCCTACAATTTCTCTTAACATATTCCACATCATCATATTCTTTCCGTACCCGATTGCTTCTGATGGAGCGTTGTACCGCGATCCAAATTTGTTAAGAGGAAAATCATTTGATGGATTAACATAATCCGTAAATTTTTGTAGCGTCGAGCGGCGGTATTCATCCCCTTGTCCGCGCTGTTCAGATATAAGGTGATCTGCCATATACGCAGTTAAACCTTCGCACCAGTTACCGGTTTTAAAATCTACATAAGCACTGTTTCCCCAATAGTTATGCAATAGTTCGTGCGGATAAGAAGAATGGAGAATAAACGGGAATCGTATTATTTGTTCACCCAACAGAGTAAACGACGGCATTCCGTAACCGGTTTCCCAAAAATTTTCTACTAGTGCAAATTTTGTGAAAGGATATGGACCAACTAATTTTCTGTACATTTCTAAGTATTGGGCGGTGGTTTCAAGATATTTATTCGCAAGTGTTTCATCCGGTGTGCGCAGAAAAGCCATCACATCGGTCGCGCCAGCCGACATAGAATATTCCTTGAATTGAGCGCCGATCAAATAAATTTCTTCCATTGGCTCAGGAGAATCCCAACGAATAATATGATTGCCGTCTTTTGTTTCATTCAAAGTTCTCCTGCCCTGGCTTACTATATCCCAAGGCTGGGGAACGGTAGCGGTTAATTCAAAATTAATCCACTCTTTATTAAACCAGGGGATCCAATAAGTAGAACCACCGAGATAAATTCCCTTTTCATCAATAATGCCTGGTGTTTGGCTAAATCCTCTTGCATATTCTTCGCCAAGTTGTTTAATCGGATAATTAATTATTCCGCTGAATTTTAAAGTAAAAGAAACATCTCCTTTTATTTCATTCTTAAAGGTGACAACATATTTATTTTGTTTGAAGTCCGATGCGGGATCAAAATCTTCACGGTCCATTCCTAAATCTTCAGCTTTTACTCCGCCTTTATCTAATTTTATTATAACACCCGGTGTTTCTGAAGTTACATTCAAATTGTTGTTCAAAAGGAAAGAGATAACCGGCTTAACTTGATTTGCCGGAATTGTGATTTGATCTACCGCTTCAATGAAGTGTTTGTTAGGAGTGACTGTAACTGAAATCTTATGATGTATAATTGAGTCCGCAAAAATTCCGGACGCAAAAAAAATAAATATGAATAAAAAAACTATTCTTCTAAACATGATATTCTCCGATTAAAATTCTATTACTGATTTCAATTAACAAATCCGGTCAAGTTTAATTACGCTGTAACTGAAATCAGTTTTATTGTTATCTAACTATTAATAACATTGGATTTTTTACTTTCATATATTTTTCAGCAGCACTTTTTACATCAGTCAGTTTTACATTTTTCAACGCATCTAAAAATTGTTTATCGGAATTAAAATCGTTTTCAAAGTAGAGCGAGCTTCCCAAATAGAAAGCCTGGTTGATGCTCGAAAGTCTACGGAACATCATTCTGCCTAAATACATATTAACAGATTTTTCCAATTCATCTTGTGTTAGTTTATCAAGTACACTTAGCTTGAAAAATTTTGGATATTGTGCAGACAACTTATCAATGTTCTGCGGACGCGTTCCTTGAGAAATATAGAAAAGCGCTTTGTCCTTATTTACATCAATGCCAGCACTCATGTTGTAAGCCATTCCTTGTTTCTCTCTGATATCAAAAACGATTTCGTTGGAGAGAAACAGAGACAGCGCTTGTAATGCAGGCGCATCTTTAGGATCTATTTGATTAACAAATCCCCAGAAAATATAAGAACGCTCACCGCCACCTGCTTTTTCAATGGTTGAGGGTTTAGTTTGCGTCAATAATCTCGAAGTATAAACTGCAGGTTCATCTTTGATAGAAGTACCGTTAAACTCATTGAATAGTTCATTAACGCTTTCCGGACTGCCCGGAGATACAACAGAAACTATCATGTTTGCGGGATTAAAATATTCTTTAGTAAACGCCAGCATATTATCATAAGTAAGAGCAGTCTGTATTTGAGAATATTGACTGGGCTCATAGACTAATGTTCTATATTCTGCATCGAATATTTTTTTTGCTTTATCGCCGCCCATAGACATCATTGTCATGCCTTTAAATTTCTCAACCGATTTCTTGAATTCATCTTCAGTCGGGACAAAATTCTTTATTTGATTATTGATGTATCTAACTGCGGCAGGTAGATCATCGGCTAATCCTTCAGCTCTTATGTATCCAAAATCGGGATGCAGGTAAATGTCATCCATTGGTATCATAGGATTGTCGTTTACAGTAAAAGTAAATCCAAATTGACTGCTTAATTTTTGATTCGCTTCCGATCTCAATCTTTGGCCAAGACAATCGTGTAAAATTTTAGATGCATCTTTACCATATTTTAATTCGTAAGCAGCTTTATGTTTTACCAGATAATGAATTGCTAATAGGTTGCTCGCTTCGTTCTGAACTACAACTAAATTCTTACCGGTTGTTTCTTCCTTAAATAGTTTTGTGCTATTTAATGCTTCAACTTTTTCTTTATCTTTTTTAGCTGTAGGAGATTGGATAATAATTATTGTGGACGATGTCAATTTAAGTCCCGCAATTTCTTTTGCAGCACTATAAAATTCATCACCGCTGAAAGATGCAAGAACCGCTTCAAAACCTTTTTTAACTATTTCATCGGAGTTATAAATTCCAAACATGTGGGGTTTTTCAATATTCTTTACAAAGTCGGTACGAGCTTTTGTAGCTTCTGATTTAACTGTTTCGTCAGGTAAAATAAAACTCAAGCTTCTCATTTTTTTTGATATTGAATTCACCGGAGCACTAAGATCGGCATCCTTGCTTAAAACAACATTCACTTCAACAAAATTATATAAAGGAGAAGGCCGGGCAGATAATCTTACTGATTTAATAATTTGAGGAAATTCGGTTTTTAATGCTGATTGTATTGCATCTTTTTCTTTTTCAAAAATCAAACCCATCAACTGAAAATATTCGGAAGACTCACCTTGAGGTAACGGATAAAATATTTGTACAACTTTATCATCGCCATCATAAAAACGATTTTGAATCATTTCTCCGGAATTGTTTTGCAGCATTGGTGTTTGGAATCCTGTTGCCCATTCGGGATTTACTTCGCGAATTACTTGTCCCGGTTTTGCTTTCCCGTAAATTTCTTTGATGAGTGACAGCATTTCTTTTGACTGGAAATTTCCGATAACGCTCAAGATCATATTATTGGGGACATAATTGTTTTTATAAAATGAATTTACTTCATCGCGGGACATTGATTGAATTGTTGAATAAGTCCCAAGCGTTGGTAATGAAAGTGCATGACCGCCGTACAATATTGACAACGTATTTCGTTCTAACTGTTCTTGAGGATCGGCAATACTCTTGGAAATTTCTTCCAATACAATTCCTTTTTCCTTTTGAAATTTCCCATCGGGTAATGTTGAATTAAAAAGCATATCTGCCTGAATTTCCATACCCTTTCTAATATTTTCTGTTGGTGTTACCATCATGAAATCAGTATAGAAATTATCAGTATGAGCATTATTATATCCGCCAATCCGGTCAACATCATCATACAATTTTTTTTGTTCGCGTGTGGTTGTTCCGTTAAATAATAGATGTTCAAGCATATGACTCATGCCGCTAGTAGAAAAAGTTTCGTAAGCAGAACCAATTTTAATTATAACATTTACACCTACCATCGGTAAAGCGGGATTCTCAATCATTAGCACTTTCATCCCGTTATCCAATTGATAAATCGAAATACCTTTCGGAAGCGGTTGAATTTTCGAAGTCGAATCCGCCGTTATACTCTCTTTTGCATAAAGCATTTGTATTTGAGTAAACGCTAGACATAAAAGCAGAATTAAAAATAAAATTCGTGAATTTCTTTTCATGATTATGATCTCCGTGTTTCTATAGTTAGTTCACTTTTCAAAGGATAATAATTTTCTACATACAATTTATTTTTTATTCACCAAATAGTTATTAACAGTATTAATCTGTTGATCCATCTTTCTATAATA
>VEPI01000011.1 GCA_012026935.1 Melioribacter sp.
ATATTAGTTTAAATTATTTTTAGTCTCAAGCATCTGTAACAAATAACACATCACCGAAAATCTGCTTTGCTTGGTTCTAAACGATTATTTATCTTAATATCAAATCTATAGGTGTACAAATGAAATTTTCAAAAATGATGGCTGGTATCCTATTTGTACTGTTTATGATTTCATTTAGTGCTTGTTGTAATTGCGGGACTAATTTGAATGATAGCAATACAGTGAAAGGTTTCATTACAGTGATAGGGAATGAACCGTTTACAAAACTTGCTATCAGAACCGTTGATAATAAAATTTATGTGCTTCAAGTCAGCAATGAAATAAAAGAAGAATTATGGAAGAAACAAGGAAGCTATTACTATGTAAAATTTGGAGACAGTAGAGAAGTAGAAGGTGTTTCGACTTTGGTTGTTGAAAAAGTAATTCCCATTATTAAGGAAGAGAAATAAAAACCGTTATGAAAATGATTAATAGATCTATTCTGATATTTCTTGCACTAACACTTACAGTTCTTGCTCAACAGCAAATAATTATTCAACAAGAACACGAAAAAATTTCTAGTGAAGAAACTTATCCTATTGATGCACGTCCTTATCTAGAACGGTTCAACAAAGCAAATGGAATTGATGAAGTTAAATTGGCGAAAGAACAAAGTCTTAACAAGGTTAATAAAACCGCTTGGAATTTTTCGGTTGGCAGTAAAGGACCTTATTCATCAGGATGGTGGGCAGCAGATCTGAGAACCGGAGCTTCTCCTTCTTTTTATATAGTTCCTTCTACATGCAGAGCAGTTGGAGTAAACTGCTATATTTTTGTTGAGGATTCTTCGTGGGTAGATATTAATAACAAAGTAAATCAAACTGTTGTGGATTCAATTCAATTCGCTTTTGATTATCGTACTCCGGCAAATCCAAGCAAAGGTGTTTATCAAACAGATGTTGATGCATTTGGAAATGTGCCAAATGTTGATAATGATTCCAAAATAATAATTCTGCTGCTGAATATTAGAGACGGTTATAAAGGAAACGGTGGTTATGTCGCGGGTTTTTTCCATAGCATCAACGAGATTAATACTACATACAGTAACATGGCGGAAATCTATTATCTAGATTGTAATCCTCTTCCATTTCTAAAACAAGATGGAACAATAAACAACAGCGGTCTAACAACGGGAATGAAAACCACTGCACACGAATTTCAGCATATGATACACTGGAATTACTTTCGAAGCGGTGCTGAAACATTTTTCAATGAAGGCTGGTCGTTGGCTGCCGAAGTTATAAACGGCTACTCTCTTTATAATCAATCATATTTTCTTGGTGAATCAAATCATTACTTGCTTGATTGGAGATACGGAGATAATACTGCTGTGCTTCGAGATTATTCCCGTGCGGCAAGGTTTTCGCTTTATCTTAAAGAACAATTTGGTTCAGGTATTTTTAAGAGTTATTTAAATAACAGAATAAATGGTGTAGCGGGATTGAATTATTATTGGTCAAGTATAGGCAGTAGTCGAAATTTCTTTTCCGTATTAATTGACTGGTGGCTGGCAAATTTTCTTAATGAAAATGTCAGTAGTACGCATCCGGAATGGGTTTATACTTATACACCGATTACAAAAGTAAATCCATACATAACATATAGTAACCCGAATGTCATTAATGGAACGACAGATGGTTTATATAAATATTCTGCAGAGTATATAACTTTTAATTCAGGTAAAAATCTAAAAATAAATTTTAATACATCTGTTGATGGATATATACAGATTAAAGCGATCAAGGTTAATGGTGCAAATAAAATAATTGAAGACGTAATTCCCGGTGTTGATTACTACGTACCCGATTATTCTTCAGTTACATTTATGGTTTATCACAATAATGGAAACGATAGTCAAACCGCACCATTTATTTATTCTTTTAATTCAAGCGGTATAACAGGAGTAAACGAATCAATCGAATTACTCCCATTATCGTTTTCTCTAGATCAAAATTATCCTAACCCGTTTAACCCGAGCACCGAAATAAAATATCAATTACCGGCAGGTAGCATGGTATCATTGAAAATTTATGATATGCTTGGAAGAGAAGTGGCTACACTTGTAAATGAATTTCAGCAACACGGTCAATATGTAAAGACGTTCCAAGGGAAGTCTCTACCGAGCGGGGTTTATCTTTACAGACTTATTGCAGGAAATAAAGTTGAGACTAAAAAAATGATTTTGATGAAATAGAACAATATTGTGAAAATAGGATAAGCGTTTATTAGGTCGGTTTTTCTTTTTATCTAAATAACGATACCGAAAAGTAGTTCTTATATATAATTATTTTTTTATCTTGTGCTTAATCAAAAGACAAACATTAAAGAAAGAACTTAGTTTGATCATTCATTTCACCATTAAAATTAGGTAGATTATGAAAAGAACTATTCAATTATTTTTTATAATAACTATAGCAATTCCTCTTTTATTTTATAAATGCTCTTCATCTGAACAATCTTCTCAAACTAAAAAATCTATCGGAGAAAATATTCCACCCGGTTCAGCAATCGTTTCGTGTATTATGAACGGTTTTACAGAAAGCGGTGATTTCTATTTAATTGATGTAGATGTTAAATCAGTTCTTGGTTATGGTTCTACAACCGAAGAAATTGCACCTAATACGGCATTGAAATTACAAATGGCTAAACGGTTGATCGAATTAAAGTCGCTTAAGAAAGGAACCGAATTTCAATTTGAAATAAAGCAGCCCAAAATGAAAATTGAAAATGAAAAAAATTCTATTTGGACTGTTTCTCAATTAATGAAATAACAAAAAGTGTAAAAATTATGTTTAAAAGAATTTTTCTTTTTGTAATAGTTATATCATTTGGAATTTCTCTATTAATATTTAAATCATATAACTATAAATCATATACATCCTTTAACGGAAGCGATCGAGAAAATGAGGAATCTCCTGGGAAGAAAAAACAAACTGCTATTGAAAGAAGCGAGTATTTCTTTTCTATTTTAAGAGATCCAAAAACAAATTCTATTCCTGTAAATATTCGTGAAAAGGAAATTGAATTCGCTTCCAGATTACCAAAATCAGAAGAAAGATTGGCCAAAGGATTAAATGCTTTAGCATTTAATTGGAAAGAGGCCGGTCCGTTTGATCTTGGCGGAAGAACAAGAGCAATTGTTATAGATCTTTCCGACGGTACAAACAAAACAATTATTGCCGGCGGAGTTTCAGGCGGTATTTGGAAATCCACAGACAAAGGATTGACGTGGACTTTTAAAAGCAGTAAGTCAAGCATCTTAAGTGTAACATCCATAGCTCAGGATCCAAGACCTGGTTTTCAAAATTACTGGTATGCAGTTGGCGGAGAGTTTGACGGAAACAGTGCAAGATCACGGGGCGGTAGTGCAAATTATTACGGAGGCGGATTTTATAAATCAACAGATAATGGTGAGACATGGAATTCCGTCTCAACAAATTTAACAGCTCCAAATGGTGTAAGCTGGAATAGTATGTTTTCTTATGCATCCAAAGTTGTTGTTAGCCCAACTTCCGGAAATGTTTTTGTTTGCTCTAATGCCGGCGTAATTCTTAAATCTACAGATAAAGGAACTTCATGGTCAACAATCTGGGGGCAACAAAATGATCATTATTACGCAGATTTAATTTTCAATAAAAATGGTGTAATGGTTAGTTATTTATCACAGCTTAGTCCGAGTGGTGCTAATCAAACTGCACCCGGATTATTTAAATCAACAAACGACGGATTAACATGGACAGATATAACTCCGGTAGATTTTCCAACAAGTTCTTCCAGATCCGTGATGGCATTCGGTACTTCAAATCCGGATGTGGTTTATACTTTAACAAATACAGGAAATAAAATCGGTTCAACAACTAAAGACGATGTTCGTTTATTTAAAATAAATATTTCCACAGGAACTTCTACGGATTTGTCAGCCAATCTTCCCGATTTTACCGGATCAAGAGCTGGATATATGGACACACAAGGTGATTACAACATGGCAATAGCTGTTCATCCAAACAATGAAAATATTGTTTTTATTGGAGGAACAAATTTATTCAGATCACTCGATGGGTTTGCAACAAAACTTATCTCCGATCCCAAAACGAATTGGATTGGCGGTTACGGTTATACTCAAAGCTTTTTCTATCCGGGTTTACATCCCGATATTCATACAATTTTATTTGATCAAGAAGATCCCATTGGAATTTGGGTTGGACATGACGGAGGAATTAGTTTTGCCCCGGATCCAACAACAACAAATTATTCAACATTTTTTCCATGGGTAGATAGAGACAATTATTACAACGTTACGCAATATTATACTATGGCAATATCACCAACCTCAGGTGATACACGCATCTTTGGAGGAACGCAGGATAACGGTTCACCTTTTTTTAGATGGGACGGTACAAATGCAAGCAGTTCGAGTGATGAAACCACTGGTGACGGTAGCTATTCCTATTTAGGGACTCAATTTGCTTACGGTTCAACACAAAACGGCTCAGTTCTAAGACTTGGATATAATGGTAACAATAATCCGGATCAAAGTGTTAACTGGTCAACTATAACTCCTGATGGAGCTACCGGGATGAAATTTGTTAATCCATTTGCAGTTGATCCGAACGATGAAAATTATATGTATTACATTGCATCAAATTTATTGTGGCGTAATAGTAGTTTATCAACTATTCCGAATTATATTCAAGATAAAACTACCGTTGGTTGGTCCTCTATTAATTTACAGATTCCTGCCGGATATAGTTTTTCAACCTTAGCAGTTTCAAGAACTCCGTCAAACATTCTTTATTTAGCAGCATCACATACATCAGCGCAACCTAAAATTTATAAGATGAGCAATTCAACAACTGCAACTACAGCTACGAATATTTCATCGAACCTAACTACTGATGCAACAGCAGGTTCTTATGTCCATGGAATAGCGATTAATCCGGATGATGCTAACGAAGTATTAGTTGTAATTTCAAATTATGGTGTTAAAAGTCTTTGGTACACAAGTAATGGCGGCTCAAGTTGGTCCGATGTTGAAGGAAATATTTCTGTCCCTTCCATTCGTTCAGCAACAATTCTTCCAACTTCGGGCGGCAATAAAGTTTATTTAATAGCAACAAGTGTTGGTGTCTATTCATCCTCACAAATGAACGGCACCGGAACGGTTTGGACTCAAGAAGGATCAAACGTAATTGGTAATGTTGTGGTTGAATATATTACATCGCGAAAATCTGACGGAACAGTTGTAGCAGCAACGCATGGCCGCGGTGCATTTGTAGGAAAATATACTCCGACCGGAATAGAAAATGTGAATAGTATTCCCAACGATTTTAAGCTTGAGCAGAATTATCCAAATCCATTTAACCCGACCACAGCTATCAGCTATCAGCTTTCAGCAGTAAGTGATGTTAAATTAAAGGTGTACGATACACTTGGTAAAGAGGTTGCAACTTTAGTTGATGGAAAGATGGAAGCGGGAAATCATAAGGTTGAGTTTAATGCTGCTAAACTTGCAAGCGGAGTTTATATTTATAAATTAGAAACTAAAAACTTTTCTTCGGCAAAGAAAATGATTCTGATGAAATAAATAATTGTAACCTCGAAGGTCACTGTTAAGACCTTCGAGGTTTAGTGGAAAAATTATTTTGCTGAAACAGTTTCTTTTAAAAACAACTTTTGAAATTCTCTTTTTGTTCTATTCTTCCATGCACCTTTGTGATAAGCATAACCTGTAATTAACGGCATTGCAACCGTTGCTTCTGAATAAACCATTTGCTCGAAAGTAGTTTCAACTTTTCCCCAAGAACTTGCTTCTTTAAGTGTTGATGATGAAAGAGCACCGTCACGAACATCTGCAACGGTTATTTGAACTGCATATTTATGCATAGGTGCATTTTCCATTAATATATCAGCAGCAACAACTATATCTTGAGTAAAGTTTTTTGGAACGCCGCCGCCTATCATAAATATTCCGGATTCTTTGCTGTTGAGTTTAACTTGAGTGAGTTCGAGAAAATCTTTTCCGGAATCGAACGAAAGATGTTTTTCGGGATTATTTGTTTGATGAACAATAATTCCGAATCCTGCAGAGCAATCTGAAAATGCCGGAACAAATATCGGGACATTATGTTTGTAAGCGGCATAAATAACACTGTCTTCAACTTTAGGCCCGCCGTTTTCATCAAGATATTTACCGAAGTTCCAGAGTAATTCCCTCGAAGAATAAGGTCTCGGTTCCAGTGAATCAAAAATCTTGGCTGTTGTGTCATCACAAATGCGGAGTTCGTCTTCGTCAATAAACGTATCGTAGATTCTATCAATGTGAAGATCTCGCATAACATTGTCATCCACGAAAGGAGTACCGATGTAATGTTTGAATCCAAGAGCTTCGAAAAAATCTTGATCAACCATTATTGCACCGGTTGATACAACAGCATCAACCATATTGTTTGTAATAAGATCGTAAACAACTCTCTTTAACCCGGCGCTGAATAAACTTCCGGCAAGAGTTAAAATTATTGCGCAATCTTTATCCCGAAGCATCCTATCATAGATTTGAGCTGCACGGTTAAGGTCGCGTGCGCTAAAAGCCATCTTTTCCATCGAATCAACTAACTTAACAACGTTGTGTTCTTTTATATCGAAGTGCTGAATTGTCTCTTTTAAGAAATCTTTTTTATTTGGCATTTTATATTCCTCTATTTAAAATTATTTCCGGTTGCAAATATAACTATTTGGAATGCAGAATTCAGAATGTAGAATAAACTATCCAAAAATAATTCTGCATTCTGCACTCTAAATTCTGCATTCGTTAAAAAAACCACTTTGCAGTTTTTAATATTCCCTGCTTCCACGGAACACGGTGGCTTATACCGGATTTATCTTTGAAGGAATTTATGTTTTCAAGATACCATTTGTAATTTCTTATAAGGGCGTCTTTGTTGGAATATTTTGGAGAAAAGTTTAATTGTCTTTCAGCTTTTTCTATTGAAACAAACGAATCTTTGGATGCAGTTTCGTAAACCCATTTGTATAAGGGTGAAATTTTTAGTGTTTCCAATAATTTTAGTGTTAATATGATTGGCTTCTCAGGAAGTCCAATAATTTTTTTACCGAATCCTGCAAAATCCAAAACCGACTGATAATCTTCCTTCATTGTTGTAAATTCTTTTGCCCCGATGTTGAATGTATCGTTCACAATTTTTTCCGGCAGGATTATGCAATTGTAAATTGCTTCGCAGAGATCTTCAACATCGAGCAATTGATAGCGGTTATTTCCATTTCCAATCATTGGAAAATTTTTACCATCTTTTGCCCAATCATAGAATAATGCAAAAACACCAAGCCGCTCAGGTCCAATAAAAGATTTTGGACGGATGATCGGAACGCACAATCCTTTGTTGCGGAATTCAAGACAAATATTTTCAGCTTCAATTTTTGCTTTGCCGTAGGGACCAACACCGTCAAGTTTATCGTTTTCATAAAGCGGATGATGATCGGGTATTCCATAAACAGCAGTTGAAGAAATGTGAATAAAGCGGGTTACATTTTTTATGAATGCTTCATGAAGAAGTAACCTGGTACCTTTAACATCAGTTGTGAATATCTCTTCCGGTTTATAAAGAGGTAGAGCAGCTGCTGTATGAATAACTATATCAACATTTTGTAATGCTGATTCAACAGTTACTTTATTGCGGATATCACCTTTGATTATTTTGATTTTATCCTTCACATCGGGGTAATCAAAATCAGAAATGTCTAAAGAAACAATATCGTAATTACGTTCAAGCAGATAACGGATTAGATTAATGCCGAGAAACCCGGCACCGCCGGTAACGAG
>VEPI01000087.1 GCA_012026935.1 Melioribacter sp.
ACATAATAAGTAGCTCCGGAATAAAGAGAACCGACCTGCATTTATTCAACGGTGAGCGGTTGACGGAAAACAAAAATATCATTTGTCGTCATCGCCTTCCCAAAATCAATTGTTGTTTGTGAAGTATTCACATCCGCCGGCAGTGTACCTGCGTCTTTCGTTACATAGAACCAACCGCCTAAAAGTGTAATAGTTTCCTTCGCGAAAAGAATCGCTTCCATTTCGGAGAGCCATCCCTTTCTCCATAATTTTGTTGATGAACCTAAATCATAAGTGTCGGTTAATTTTGGAATTAAATTTGAGTTAACAAATCCGGCGGTGAGATCATTTGTAGCAGTTACATTAGAGAACGTCGGCGAAGAAGTAGTTGCAATATCCTGAATCGTATTTAACTGATTAGAGGTTTGTTTCAGATTTGTTGAATTATAACTAAGCGATATTGCATTAACCGTTCTAACCAACGGATAAGAAAATGTGAGAGCATTTTCTTTGTTGTTAAACTTAGTCCAGTCCGTAGATCTCAATTTACCATGATTAACGGCCGTGGCAAATGGTAATTTAAAAGTATGTATCGTACTCGCGGAAGTAATTGCAAAATCCGTCCCGGAAGTATCAATAGCAAATGTTTGAGTTGAATCCGACAACCCATTTAAATGTTTTATTCCGCTGCCCGTTGCTATATGCTGTAACACCCATCCCTTTGTTGCCAAATATTTTACATAGCCGTTTAATTCTATTTTAACGAGCCCTGTATCTGCTGTCGGTTGAAAATCCAAATAAGGATCAACTCCAATTCTAAAAGAAGGATAAGATGTTCCTGCAGAATGATCATAAGTTTGTGCATTGACCACCGGCCACCGGCCACCGGCCACCAACAACCAAAAACCAATCACTAACAACCAGATATTCTTTTTCATTATGCTGCCTCTAATAATAATTTTCTTAAATAAATAACTGCAGAACCTTGCGTTGCGGTCTCCGAACCTGCAGGTAATTCATAATAAATTATTCCGCCGTTTGGATATTCTCTTTATATATTTTTTGATTGCGGTTTTGCTAATAAAAGTTTTCCCATTATTTCGTTTAGCGTCATTAGATCTCCGGATACATCGTAAATCTTAAAGTTGCCAATCTGGTTTATTAAGAATGCTGTTCTAGTGTCAATATCAATTCCGGTAAGTATTTCGCCGGGCTTCATCTCATAAATTTTTATATCCGTCTGTCCAACATTTTGATATGTAAATTCTTTCTTCGGCATTTTTGCCGTTTCTGTTTGATTGACAATTACGGTAGATGATCCGCCGCCTGAAGAAGAAGATCCGAATCCGGAAGCTGAAGCATAATTAGCCGGACTTAATGCAATGTGCACCTGCTCTCTATCATAATCATGTCCCGTAATTTCAACTCCAAGAAAACTTGCTTTGTTATTGAACAGATCTATGTCAAGTGTTTCAAAAAAATATTCTACCGAATTAATTGTTACCCTGTCTATTAATTCCCAATCGAGTATATCGTCATAAAGAACAGAACCGATCGGATATGATGAATGCCGGTTGCCGTAAAAATCCAAAATTTCAACCGCTATTTGATATGCGTATGCATCTAAGGCGCTTTGAGTCTGTTCAATTGTATCCGGTGCAATTATCTCCACCGTAATTTCATTGCGCGGTTTTATACCCGCAAATTTTTGTATTGAAGAATTTCCCTCGAGCAATACTCCATCAACCGTTCTGCCGCTCTTAACTGTTACTTTAACTCCGTCTGCAAGTTTATCCCAAAAATCATTTTTTGTACCGCTGAATTTTTTCGTAATGTCAAGAGTTCTTACTGTTCCGTCTGTTCCTATTCTCGATCTTTTTTGTATTACAAATTCACCGGCTTTATTGTAAAAGATATAACACCTTAATGAATCTGCGAGCATTTTAACTGCGTCATAAGGATGTTTTCCTAACGGCATTTCATCAATTAGAAGTGTATAATAATCCAATGAGATCGGAAATGTTGTTGAGCCGGTTCTGTTTACAATTGTATCGTTCGGCCATGCTTTTTTAATTTGCGCTCTTAAAATATTTAATGCATCAAAGCCGTTAATTGCATAACCGCCGTATATATCCGGAACACTTGGTATGAGATCTATATAATTTTCTGCTTCATCATAATAAGTTGATGGATATGCATCGCTGATCGGAGAGAACCCGTTAAACGCCGCACGGTGATTTGGATATAACCACGATATATCTGCCGGATATAATCTTATCCATGTAGTTTGAACTCCGCCCGCAGCGATCTGCGAAGGCGTTGCCGCCAGCCAAGAATCTATTACTAAATATTGTTTGTATTCTTGTGTCGCCGTATCTAATATTCTTAATGTCTCACCCTTTTTTAAACAGACTTGTGTATGTGCAATTTGTGAACCGTAATTATGTACAAAGGATGCTATGATACTTACATCGCAGATTTTTTCCCGTGATGAATAATTTAAATTATTATCTCCTCCGCCGTAATCTTTAACAAGTTGTCCATAATCTCCTGGTTCATTTGTCCCTGAAGTCCATTCAAATGTTATTGTGCCGTTGCCGCCGCTTAAATTATTTTTTCTGCAAGTGAAAGTTGAAGCGTTATTGGAATATATAGAAACATCTTCTGTCGGCGGTGTAATTACACCGGTAACATTGAATTTAAAAAACACCTTTGCAAATTTACTCCAGCCTTCATTGCCTGTTTGCCCGGCGCCCCAATAAAAATTATGAAAATCATAATCTGTACTAATTCTATTTTTCCAGTTGAACGGTGCAGTCCGTTGTTTAGCTGTTGAAGTTAAAATATCTAATGCTTTTAATTTATCTACTATATTAAATTTTATTTGCTTCTCCATATCAGGCCGGCTAATGGAAGAAAAATCTGCAATGCCTTCAAATTCTTTTTCTTCTGTATCATTATCTTTTATCCCGTAGATCTCAAAAATGTATCTTTGAACTGCACTTAAATTGCCATTAAATGCATTATAAACCGCGCCTTCATTTCTCAGTGCAATCGAAAGATTATCAAAACCAATTAGCCCGGATTCTCCTTTAATCTTGCTTTCAATTCTTCTCTTAATTGAACTCATCGAGCGAACGTGAACATTATCTTTCGGTATCCAATCAACAGGAGTACCGTTTATGCCATTTCGATATTTTATATAAAAACTTTTCATCTACTTTTCCGTCAAAGGTCAAAAGTCAAACGTCAAACGTCAAATGTTTTCCTTTCACCTTTGACCTTTGACTTTTCACATATTTTTCCGCGCTTCAAAATCCGCTTGGTTGAATCCGTTATTAAAATCTTCCTGTACAATAAATGCGCGTGACGGTTTGCTCAAATTTTTCTCAAGTAAATTTTCTATTCGTTCAAGTCTATTTGTTACATTGTTAAAATCAGAAGAAGATCCGCTGCCGGAAGGACCGCCGGTCATCGCTGCTATTTGTCCTCTATAAATAAGATCGTTCACCACTTGAATAAAATTTTTCTCCGGTGCAATAATTTCATCATGCGCTCCTTCAACAAATCCGGATTTTCCAAAAGGCAGTCTTCCGCCTTCCAAATATCCTGGCATATCTGTTTTGGTTTGTAATATTGTTGCCGCTTGAATACCCGCATTCGCAGTAATGACCGGCCATAATGCATATCCGGTTAACGGACCTAAACCTACCGGCGGAGGTGATAAAGCTGCACTCATTTGCTTTGCTGTTTCCAAACCCAGTACGGAGAGTGCTAATATTTTATATGCTGCCGTGTGTTTACCAAATAATTTTGATAGGCCGCTCAATTGCTGCTGCCAAATATTCAACTGCGCAAATGCTGATTGCTGTTCTAATGCTTCACGCTGTTTTGCATAATAAGCTTTTATATTTGTTATCTGTTCTTCTGTTGCGCCAAATATTTGTGCACGCTCTATCGAAGTCTCTTCTTCCGCATCAAGTTCTTTTTTCTTCTGTTCAAATGGATCTGTTTCATATTTATAAGTTGATTCTCTTTGCCATTTTTTCTGCTCTTCTTCATATCTCCATTCATCTTCACGCGCTTTTATTTTTGCAGCAATTTTTTTCCTTATTTCATCCATTTCCTTATCGCCGAGATCTTCACGCTTTTTTAATTCATCTTCAATCATCTTTAAAGTTTTTTCCATCGTATCTTTCATAGCATTGAAACCTTTTAACTCGGTCTCGGTCTTTATATTATGGAAGGTCTGCAAAAATTCTAAATAATTGTTCTGAGCGGTTTCATCTAATTCTAAAAGTTCACGGTAGTCCTTGCTTCTTAATTCTTTCTCTGCGCCGGCAATTAATTCATCTTGTGTTATACCAAGTAGAGTTTTAGATTTTTCTTCGGCAAATCGTTTCTGCTTTTTATCCGAATCATCATTTAGTTTGTCTAAATCTTTTAGATATGCTTTGTCGGCATCAATCCATTCTTTTAATAATTTACGTGCATTTTCTGCAGTCGCGGCCCAGCCTTTATCGTCAAGAAATTCTCTTAGATAACGGTATTGAGTATTGAGATTTGCTTCACTTACTCCGTAATAAGCTTTTTCATTTTCCTGAATCCGTTTTTTCAAATTATCTAATTCACCTGTCGCTTCAACTTGTCCTATAATTGCCGCGCGTTGATCATATAATAATTTAAGTCTGTCTTTTTCGGCATCAGATAAACTACTGCCTGTTATCCACTGCAATAAAGCATCGCCCTTACTTCTTGCGCCAAGTCCGCCTTTATTTTCTAATTGGAATATCTCGGCATCCATTTGTACTTTCATGCTTTCAAGTGTGGTCTTGCTCAATTCCTGGTATTTTTGTTTCAGCTTGTCTATTTCATCTTCATGTTTTTTTACTTCTTCGGTTGTATCGCTGAAAGCACCGGCAAGTATGTTCATTGCAAACATTGCCGCATTAGCTCCCAACAGCAATCCGCCGGGTCCTTTAATGCTTTGAAAGAACGCCTGCCCCAAAGTCATATTCAATCCGGCAGCTTCCTGTTTTGCATATTGCATAAATTGAATAACCATCGGAACGTTATTAGCAATAGACATCATTCCCATTCTAAAATTCACCATGAACATATCTGCATCGCCGACTAAGAAACCAAACTGTCCGATCGCCATGTTCATGGAATTAACACCGCCCGTCATCTGTCTCTGTGCTTGCGTTGTCTGGTCGTATCCGGTAATTAATTTTCCATGAGCACCGCGTAAATTTTCAACGACCGCCATGCTTTTTTGCCATGCTGCGGAATTAACATCAATTTGTTTTGTCTCGGTAGTTAATTGAGTAATGGCTCTTTCAATTTCATCAACGGAAATGTTTTGAGTTCGTATCCAATTGGTTAATGTTTCAATACTTTGGGTGTTTGCGGAATTGTATTTAGAAAGTTCGGCGGTTATTTTTTTGTAAGCGCTTTCAAATTTCTGTTCGAGAGGGTCAATTAATTTTACAAGCTCTACAAGTTTGCCCTTGCTAACATCTATAGTAGCTTGATATTCTTTATTATCAATCTTAAGCTTTAATAATATTTCTTTTACTTCATCGGCCATGTTGAGTGATTGGTTATTGGTGATTGGTTATTGGTAAATTTTTCCATTGGTAATTATCAATTTGCAATTCTCAATTCTCAATTTTTATCTCTAAGATATTTTAAATAAGCATTCGCATTCAGTTGTATATTCAAATTCGCTCTCATCTTTTCGCAGTAAATGTCCATCACTATATTATAATCGGTATTTTTTAATTGATTGATTTTCGTTGCATCTTTATCCGAAACAAAAAAGAGAATTGAATCTGTCTTGCTCAGTTTCAATTCTCCCGCATAAAATTCCGATGAGTATCCTCTTAATTCTTCATTACGTTTGATTGCTGCTGCATTGCGTTCCTGTAGATCTCCGATGATTTTGTCATAATAACATTCTCGATCGCTTTTTTTTTTGCAAAGTCGGCAAGTATCAAAACACATTGATCGGGAGTTAATTGTTTCCAATCGAAATCATTTTTATCGCTTCCGTCTATCGGCATTAAGAGCATTTTAACAATGTCAACTACTTCGGCATTTGTATAATTGAGCTTACTGCTGATTGTTTTTTTATCAACCGCCTTCCATGATTCTGTAAATTCATTCACACGGTCGAGCTCGTTAAAGTTGAGATCGTTCCGCAGACAAAATTCTTTATTCCCGATTAAATATTTTTCTTCAGTCATTCCCATCCTTAGTTCATCGTCTGCCCATGCTGAGCTCGTTTGCGGTGAGCTTCGCCGAACCGCCTGTGCTGAGCTCGTCGAAGCATTATCCGTTCACAGCGCAGAAGACTGCGCAACTGCCGCAACTTTGAAAATAATTTTTCCGGTTAATAGAACTTCTTTAGAACTAACTTCGCATAGTTCATATTTTTTACCGGCAATTTCTTTCTCAAATCCGGTTACATCTGCTTTCAATCCGGTATCTGTTCTTTCAAGAGTATCCAATCTGGTAGAACGGTAGAATGTTGGTTCATTCTTTTCATTTAAGATTCTGAAAGCTTTATTGGTTTTATTATCACAAGGAATTTTCAAAACGCGGAGAGTAACAGCATCACCGTCTTTCGGTTTGAAAATTTCATCTTCGATTGTTAAATCTTTTTTTAATGCTTCTTTCTTTGCCATAATATATTCCTGCCATTTATTTTTTTAATTCTCAATTAGCAATTCTCAATTCTCAATTGCTCTTAAACAATCGTCATCGTTCCGCCGGTAATACCGGTTGTATCATCTGCAGCACCGCCGTTATTTGTTCCATAAGCAAATGAATGAGCAAAAATATTTATATCGCCTTCAAGCTTAATTCTGCTTTCACGTTTATCATCACCGATCTTAAACTCATTACCAATGCCAAGCTTATATGCCGGGATAACAAATTTGTCATAATAAGCTCCCGCATTTCCTTCTTTGATAAGTACACTTGGAGTTTCTGCCTTTCCTGCAAGAGTAACTAGATCTGCGACCTGCTGTCCGGTCCCTGCAATTTCAAGAGTAACCGTGTATAAATTTGTGAGCGATTGCTTTTGATCATTCTTAATTGGTTTAGTCTTAATAGTTAATTTTCTTTCAAGACGCTGATAATCAACCAGCGCAATTGATGTTCCTTGCGGTGCTTCCATTGCCAGCATTTTTGGAGCTCTTCGGTAACTATAATTCTTGCCTTCAATATCGGTATCTGTTACGCCGGCTACGGAAACAATTGATGCGCTGTCCCAGGTATCTTTGAAAGTTAATGCTGCAGCTTTTTCTAAAATGCGCTCCCAAATCCATTTCATTGTGCGTACATCTTGAGAGATTGATAATTCAAAATCCAAACCCAATAAATAATCTCCCACGAACTGCATTACATCTTCGCTGTTAGTGCTTGCATTTTGTTTCGGTGTAACAACCTGCAGATCTCCGCCGCCGTTCAAGAAATCAAAACTCTTTTTCAACATGAACATAGTTGGCTGGGAACTTAAACCCGATACAAGAAGTTTTTTGAAATCCACAAGTTTTATGTTGCCGTAAACTGTCTGCGGCTCGAAATCTGTTTCTTCAAAAGCTTTGTCTTTTCCAAAGCCCATTGCAACTGCACCGGCCGGTGTTGTTAATAATGTTCCGGCATCGCAAGCAAGTATTTGTTGTAGTCCTACTATTCCATCCATGATTGGTCCCTATTTTTATTTTAAATTCTTAATGATTTTTCTATAAAATCTATCGGCACTCCGAAGCGTACCATGAATTTCCATTCGCCGTTATTTTCTTCAAGAATAGAATCATCAATTGGGTAGATCTTCCGT
>VEPI01000085.1 GCA_012026935.1 Melioribacter sp.
CCAATAACATTCCACACATTATAACCGAAATCCTTTTTTATAAGTTGCGGTTCGCCTAGCTGTTTTCCTTCAATTACTCGGACAGCCCACAGATCCCAAGTTCCCGAACGGTCACTGAGGAAGACAAGATTTTTTCCATCCGGCGTCCACCGCAACATCTGATCTTCCGCAGGATGTTCAGCGACAAAGACCTCATTTCCATTTTCAACATCAATAATAAGGATATCACTATTTGGTGTATTACTCTTTTTTACGGAACTTAATGCAATATATTTACCATCAGGCGAGAATCTTGTTATCCAAAGTCCGATATAACCTGTAATAATTTTCTTTAGAATTCGTTTGGAACCGTCTTCTAGTGAAATTAGTACTAATTCATCTACGTTATTTTGAGTTTGGGCCGCTAGAATCAATCTACCATCGGAAGACCAATCGAAAGGATAGATATAATCATACTTCTCATTGTAAAGTGAGTGAAGGTCTGAACCATCCAGATTTCTAATATGTAGTTCATATGTCCACTTGTTTGTAACTGAATCGAAAATTGCAATGTTGTAAGCAAGTTTTTCTCCATCAGGTGAAAAGATATATGTCTCAATATTATCTATGTCATTTTTTTTCAAATTGGAATTGTTCTTGATTCGAGAAGTGTCGCCACTAGTTATTTCAAATTGAAAAACATCACCAGTATTTCCATCAACGGTTCTAATATATTTACTGATTACTGTTGAACCATGTCCAATTTTCTCAGCGTCCGCTAGAATTCTGCGAGTAGTAGGACCAATACTTGGAGTTTTGCTTTCAAGTAATGTTAGTCTTGCTCTTGCCTCATTCACAATTCCGGGTTGATCCGCATATTTACTTAATACAATTTCATAAGCTTTGCGGGCTTCAACATTGCCTAATTTTTCATTACACAACCCAATATAAAATTGAGACCTTGCTGCATATTCTCTTTCATTTGGATACTTTTTTATTATCTCGTTAAATAATGTAATTGCGGTTTTAAGATCGCCTTTTGTTTCCATTGTGAACTTTGCTTTTTCGAAGAGAATCTTAAATTTGGAAGTTACCTGAAATCCAAGTGTTGTTGAAAGGAAGGCAACTGTAATAACCAATATAAAAACTCTTTTGCTTATCATGGCGCTACCTTAAAATTGTTAGTGAAACATTATTTCGCGTACAATATGGCCCTTTGAATTGTCACCACTGTCAAACAAATGTAAAAGATTGTAAATAATTTGTGTCAACCCATGAATCTATAACCTTCTCCATAAGCAGAGAAGAAGAATCTTGGATGAGCCGGATCTTCCTCAATCTTTTTTCTTAGTTTCAGTATATGATTATCTATAGTTCGTGTTGTGGGAAATTTTTCGTAGCCCCAAATTTTATCAAGCAAGGTTTCTCTTGTTACAACTTCTCCCCGATGTGCGATGAAATATTTTAGGATTTCCATTTCGAGTGAAGTTAGATCAAATTTTTTCCCTTTGCGGATGATTTTGAAATGGACAAAATCAATTTCAACATTACCGAATGAATAACTGTCGCCGTTTTTTTTCGTTTCATTTTTTTCACGTCTCAAATGTGCTTTTATACGCGCCAACAACTCTCTAATGCTAAATGGCTTTGTTAGATAATCATCTGCGCCAATCTCAAGTCCAACAACTTTATCAACCTCCCCACTTTTAGCGGTAAGCATTATGATTGGAATATCAATTTTATTCTGGCGAATTTCTTTGCAGACATCCAAACCATCTTTCTTTGGAAGCATAATATCTAGAATTATTAAGTCCGGCGATTCTTCTTTTACTTTTCGAATTCCTTCCAAACCATCATTAGCCCATGTTACTAAATAGCCTTCACTCTCAAGATTAAGTTTCAAACCTTTTACAAGGTCTTCTTCATCTTCAATAATCAATATTTTTTCTTTCATTTATTCTCCTAATTAGATATTGAGATTGGAAGGATTATAGAAAAGGTACTTCCTTCTCCCAGCTTACTTTCAACTTTTACTGTTCCGCCATGAGCTTCAATAATATGCATGACTAAGGTGAGTCCTAAACCACTTCCTGATGAGTCAGAAGTAAATTTATTTTTAACACGGTAAAATCTTTGAAAAATTTTTGATGTATCTTCTGGAGAAATTCCGATTCCTTTATCTTCAACTTGTAGTACAGCGCTATCATTATCTCTGAATAATTTTACTGTAACTTCTTTTCTATCTGCAGAAAACTTTATGGCGTTGCTTAAAAGATTTATTAAAACACTTGCAATTGCTTCAGAGTCAAAATCCATTTCGGGAATTTCGCTGGAGATCTCAGCATTTATTTTAAAACCTTTTTTCTTTAGGTGATAGAGATATGAATCTAAAGTATCGCGAACTACTTTTGATAAATTTCCTTTTCTTATATTAAATTCTTTTTTACCCATCTCAATCCGCGAGAAATCTAAAACGTTATCAATAAGATGAGATAACCGTTCACTCTCTTTAGTAATTATTTCATAAGCTTGAAGTTTTTCATTTTCATTTAGGTCACCTTTACGTTGTAGTGTTTCGCCATATAGTCGCACAAGTGTAAGAGGCGTTTTCAGCTCGTGTGATACATTATGAACAAATTCGGTCCGAAGACGTGTTGTTTCTGTTTCCCTTGCAATATCGCGCACAATCATTATTGCGCCCAGAATCATTAAGATAATGATGAAACTAATTAGTAACCCATATAAAATATTCTCTCGTAGGGCGGTGCTCTCCAGTTCAGAGTATGGTGGCTGTGAGATTAAAAGTTTCCAAGGAACTTCAAACTGTCGAAAAGCTAAAGACAATGAAGCTTGTGATATTAATTCTTTTTTCCCGCTCATAAGATTTCGGCCGTCTTCATCAATTGCTTGAATCACTAGTCCCGATTCAGTTCTGATTTTGTCTAATGTTTGAGATAATATTTTGTCAATAAAATATTTTAGGCCCCAACAATAAGCACTGTAAAACTTTTTCTTTGTTTGTTGATTTCTAGAGATGCAATAAGAGATTAAGTAAGAATTAGAATCCCTTCGAGTTACTAAGAATCTATCTGGAGAAGTTTCTTCAACCATATTAGAATTAGAACTCTTTTCTTTTATTCTTGGAATAATTTCATTCTTCAATAAATCGGTAAAAAGTAATGCTTGATTATAAGGAGCCTCTTTTCGTTTCAAGGCTAGGTAGCTCCTTTGCATTTCCTGCAATTTGTTTGTCAGTTTTTCATTTAGGATGGATTCTAAATCGGAAATAAAAAAATTAAACACCGAAGGACCAAGCAGCCAATCTCCATTTCTAATTTTCTTATAAAGGTCAAATAGTATTTGAATACTTAACTCTTTATGCCCAAGTAATTGTTCTAATTCGGATAGTTGATATGCAGCGACAATGCTGTACGGATGGCCTGCTTTGTTTCTTATAATTCCATACTTTGTAATTAATTCGTCATATATCTTGTTAGCTTCTCTATATTCTTTCAAAGACAGAAAACATCTACCGAGCCCTTCGAGAGCCGTGGCACGATCAAGTTCTGATACCCCAGATACAGAACATTTTTTATAAAGTTCACTAGCCTGCTTGAAATCTTTTTCGGTAAATTCAAAAGATTCTGCATTCTTAAAATCTTGAGATAAATTATCATTCGGGGCACTTTGCTTAAGCTGAAAAGTCAGAATATCATCTACACCAGTGCGTGGAATTATTATCTGGTAATTATCATTAAGAAGAAAAGCTTGACCCTTGGTCTTTATTGAGTCTATTGAAAAGTTTGTATAGTTCTGATTCAATAGGGAATAATTTTCTGCTTTCAGAACTTCCTTTTCATGTTCGATAAGCTTTGTTTCAAAAGATTTTAGAGCAGTCTCACATGAATTCCAAAGATTTGAACGAAGAATTTTTTCTACTGCATCACGCCGGGTTACTAAAGTACTCAAACTTAAGTAACCAACTATAAACGACGGCACTAAAATGGCAAGTAAGAAGATATAAATAATTTTCTTCCGTACTAAAAACCCACGACCGAATATTTTCATTACAGATTTATATTATATTACATTAGAAACAATGTCGCGGGAGATGGAGAAGAAATAGAAAGTCCTAGAAGAGTAACCGCCTTATTCATAGCAATCTTCTTATCCAGATTAGAAAACTTTAATAATGAATAAAACCACATTTAAAATTATGAATAAAATATGACTTATCTTTCTTCAAAAATCAAAAGTATCTCACTCACTAATTAGATTCTTAATCTCTTTAAAAGAGAAAATCCCGATTTCTCGGAATTTTCTCCATAAATAGATTACTTCACTAATTTATTTCATAAGAATCATTCTCTTCACATCAACAAAATTACCTGCTTGTAATCTATATAAGTAAATTCCACTAGAAAGTTTTGATGCATCAAAATTAAAATTATAATTTCCAGCATCTTTAAATTCATTTACCAAGGCTGCAACTTCTCTTCCGATAACATCATATACTTTTAGCGTTGCATATTCTGCCTGCGGAATTGAAAATGAAATTGTTGTAGTTGGATTAAACGGATTAGGGTAATTCTGCATTAATTGAAAATCTACTGGAAGTGTTTCTTCTTGTTCAACATCGGTAACTCTATTTTTCGGTATTTTACCAGTAGCAGGTAAATAACGCTTGTAATATATCTCGGAATTTGCACCTTCTCGCCAATCCCGAAATATTACATGAACATTAGAACCAGATACTGCAATTGAGGGAACATTTGAAACAGCTGAGTTGGTAGTTAATAGAACATCACTTCCCCATGTTGTGCCGTTATTGGAAGATGTATTATAAATAATATCATAATTCTTAGAACGATAACTGTTAAATGTTAGATGTACATTTGATCCGTTAACTGCTAAGGAGGCAAATGAATCATTATTATTGTTTTTCATAGTCAGCTTTGTATCGGCCCCCCAACTTATTCCCCCGTCAGTTGATCGTTTATAGTATATATTAGATAGTGTTCCATTGCGGTAGTCATTCCAAGCTATGTGTACTATTGAACCCGAGACTGCTAAAGTAGGATATTCGGAAATCGCTGAATTATTTGTCAGTCTTGTATCAGCTCCCCAGTTTACACCTCCATCAGTTGAACGCTTATAAAATATTTCCCAATTGCCGGCTGTAGAGTCGTGCCATACAACATGAATGACAGAGCCTGATACTGCTACAGCGGGTGTCCAAGATTTACCGGCAGTATTACTCAAGCGTAAATCGGCAGACCAAGTATCGCCTCCGTCTAGAGAATTTTTATAATATACTTCGTAATTACCATCACGGTTATCGTTCCATACGATGTGAACATTTAATCCGGAAACAAAAATTGAAGGATGAAGAGATTTGTAAATATTATTTGTTAGTCTAATTTCCGGACCCCAAGTTATTCCACCATCAACTGAGCGTTTGTAATACTCTTCAAAATTTCCGTCACGATTATCATACCATACTACATGTATATAATTTCCCGATACAGCGATTGCAGGATTATAGGCAATAGATACATTGTTAGATAAATCTACATTTGCACTCCAGGTCAATCCGTTATCGGTAGAACGTTTGTAATAAATTTTCCACGTGCCCTCGCCTATAGTAACTCCATCATACCATACGACGTGAATAATATTACCATTTGTTGCTATACACCTGGCATTTCCAAAAGATGTATAGGAATTATTTGGATCATTGGTCAACCTTACTTCCGGCTGCCATTGAGCATTTAAAGATGCTATAAATAGAAACAAAAAAAATACAAATAGATTTTTCATTTTGTTAAATCTCCTTCGTTATTGATTTATTTTCGCAGCAATATACTTCCTGGATAGTCTGCTGTTGTCGGATTGATGTAATTGTTTGTTTATTTATTGTCAGAAGATGTCATGAAAACTTTAGCATAATTTTATTGTTGATTGTTTTCAAAGATGAATGATGATTAATATTTGAAATGAAAATTAAGATAGATGGGGGAGACAGAACCTCCAGCCAAGGTCGGATAAGATAATCCGTCTCTAATTAAAAAAAACAAAAATTTATTTTATCAACAACATTTTTTTAGAGTCTGTAAAACTATGTCCTGCCGGATTACTTATTCGCAGCGTGTAGAAATAAAATCCGCTTGAAAGTGACTTTCCATCAAACGTCTTTACAAAATTACCTGGCTGCTGATATTCATTTATTAGAGTTGCTACTTCACGCCCAAGTATATCAAAAACTTTCAACGTTACTTTGCTGTATGCAGATAACCGATAGCTGATTGTTGTTCCGGGATTAAATGGATTAGGATAATTCTGTTTCAACTCGAATGTATTTGGAAACCCATCTTCTTGTTCAGCGGAAGTGACACTTCCATCCTTTATACACCTAACACTAAAACCAAAATCTTTATTGAAGTTTGAGAAGTATATACTACTGTTAGGTATGCTCAAACCTATAGGGTAAGTATCGACGGAATAAAACTCAGTTGAACTCAAAAAGTAATGGTTATCGTAGTAGAAGGAACCAGATGAATTGCGATAGCCTGCCCAGAGCGCAGTAAAACCGGAGGTATTTGTTTCCATTCCTGTAACTTCACCAATTTTTATTAGTGCATTACCATCATTATTAACCACAGCCGATAAAGTTTCAAACTCTTTTAAAGTTGGAATGTGCCAACCATCAGGACATATACCTTTTTCACCGAGAGTTTTACTATATGCCATTGCTTCATTCCATTGGTATAAACCACCGTATATTTTACAATTGTTCGGATCATTGTCATAACAATATTTTTCAATGGTATTATTATTGCTTGCACTTTGATTACCTTGTATCATTGCACCAACATCAAGATTTTCTTTTAGCCAGCACTGAGCACCTATTTGTACAGTGTTATATGTTTTACCTGCATAACTTACGATTGAAACTCCCGCACAGGGATTTGAAATTAATGATGAGATTTGAAATAAATTATCACTGACATCATTTCGTGCCAAATTATATGCATCACTAATTTTCACTATGCAATTTGTTGAATGATTATTTGGAATAGTCCATGTATAATTACCATTACTTGCCATTGTATTGGCAATAATTATCGACCAAGACGTTCCATTGTCTTTGGAATATTCTATTTTAACATTAGTTACACCGCTGTTAGTCCATTTAATATTCTGTGCTGTTCCAGCTTGCCAATTCTCACCTCCATTTGGTGATGATATTTTAATTGATCCAACTGGTGCTGTTTCATCCTTGATACAACGAACACTGAAACCTGCTTCCTTACCACTATGCTCGAAATAAATACCACCGGAAGTAGGTCTTAAAACAAGGTGATATGCATCAGAGCTACTAGTCTCTGTAGAAATCAGAACGAAAGGGTAGGTCCCTAACCAGGAAAAAGTTGCATTATTATTACGGATACCAGCCAGCAGAGCGGAAAATCCTGTAGAGTTTGTGCCCGGTCCTTGACCAATTGCTTTTAATGAGTTACCATCGTTATTGATTGTAGCCGCTAAAGTTTCATATTCTTCTTTTGTAGGTATGTGCCAACCATCAGGACATATACCTTTTGTGCCGGCTATTCTACTATATCCCATTGCTTCGTTCCATTGATACAAACCACCGTATGTTGCACAGTTGTTCGGGTCGTTGTTATAGCAATATTTTTCTATTGTACTATTATTGCTCGCGTCCTGCCATGGTTGTATCATTGTTCCAACATC
>VEPI01000115.1 GCA_012026935.1 Melioribacter sp.
TTTCCTCTGTTTATTGTTGGTGAGTCTTTATATATAATCCTGTGATTGGCATATATACATGTTACGTAATTAAGTAGATTTACAAATCAAAATTATGAAAAATAAATTTATTTAGCGTATAAAAACGGTAATCAATTTTAGGCAATAAAAAAACCGGAGTACAGAATAAATCAAAATACTCCGGCTGCTTTTCTTGAGGAGGTTTATTTATTAATTGCGTGGTTGATATACTATTTTTCGAATTGTATCGAATTGAAGATATGGATATTCTTCCCTTAGAGTTTCAATTGCATTACTTGCACTAACTTTTTGGGTTCTTAAATCCTTGAATTTTTTTCTGATGATATAATCACGTACGGATTTCTCATCTATTAACCCTCTGCTTGTAAGTAGCGAGTAAAGATCATCGCTGATTAATTCGGCAATTGGGTTATTACTATGATTTAAGTTTTCCATGTTGCCTCCTAATTGAATGTTAATTTATTTTATTTGTTCGAATCGTCTCAGTATCTGGATTGTATTTAATTATTTGATGCAGCTTTGTAAACTGCACAATTGTGCGGTTCTTCATGGAAAAGAGATAAAATTTGGTACTGACCTACATATTCATGTAGTTGGTGAGATTTTGGTTATTTACTTCCGGATATAAGATAAAAATAATTATTAGATAAGTCCTTTGCGGATGGCTTTTGCTACTGCCTCTGACTGCGAATGTACGTGAAGTTTTCTGTAAATATTTCTAATATGATGCCGGACAGTATCAACACTTATAAATAATCTATCTGCTATTTCTTGATAATTATTTCCATCCGATAAAGAAGTTAATACTTCAATTTCCCGTGTTGATAAGTCAGTTTCTTTTTCTTCAGAAATTTTTCCCTGTGTTTGGCGGAACACATTTATTACCTGACGTGCTATCAATGAACTCATCGGCGCTCCGCCTTCTGATGCGTCTTTAATAGCTTCTAATAATCTGCTTGGTGGAGTTTTTTTTACAAGAAATCCGCATGCACCTGCACATAATGCTTTGAATACTGATTGACTATCTTCATAAACGGTAAGCATCAAAATATTTAAATCCGGTTTAATTTTTTTTGCTTTGGTAATGCCATCAATACCGCTCATACCCGGCAGACCGATATCCATCAAAACAACATCAACGTCCATTCTATCTAATTTGGAAAGAAATGATTCGCAATCATCAAATGAACCAACACAACTGTACCCGACCGTTCCGTTAATCAATGCGGCAAGTCCTTCGCGAATTGTATTGTTATCTTCTATGATTGCTACTTTTATCATTTAATAAATTATGATTGTTACAATCGCAAAATAACAATTAAAAGGGATGGTTGAAAACATTTGAGCGGCTATTTTAGACGCGATAAAATTATATTTCTTATTCCGCTTAATTTTCCTTTAAATACAATGGTTGTTCCTTCGTCAGAAGAATTAATCGTTAACTCACCGCCAATTGCCGATGCGCGATTTTTCATATTCAATAATCCGTTACCATGTATTTTATTGCTTGCATCAAGTCCAATTCCGTCATCTTTTAAAATTAATTCCAATTCATCTTTCTTAAGGTTTGCTTCCAAAGTTATTTTTTTACATTTGCTGTGTTTTATGGAATTATTAATTCCTTCCTTAAACATCAAATACAAATTCTGTTTGTGTTCCATTGGAATTTTAAGTGAACTGAGTTCTTCAAGATTAGAAGTTTTAAATGAAATCCCGGCTAAATTCAGAAGATCGCTGTAAGTATCTTTCAATCTTAAAATAAGATGATAGAAAGAATCGCGCTGAGGATTAACCATCCAGACAATATCACTCATGTTATCAATCAGCTGACGTGCTTTATCGCTAATACTTACTAAGTGCTGAGAAGAACTTTGAATTTGTTTTGCTGCAAGTTCGCTTAAGATTGAAATCTCGGTTAAACCGGATCCTACGTTATCATGTAAATCAGCAGCAAGTTTTCCTTTTAATTTTTCAATTGCCAGCAATCCACGGTATCTTATTGTGCTCAAGTAATAGATGATAAAAGCCACAATTAAAATTGAGAGAGTTAAGAACCACCATGTCCTCCAAATGGGCGGCAGTATTTTTAAATAGATTTTTGCGCCGTCATTATTCCAAATTCCATCATTATTGGAACCACGTACTCTGAAAACATATTCGCCCGGCAATAGGTTTGTATAATTTGCAATTCTTCTTCTAGAATCCACGTAACGCCAATCGTCTTCAAATCCTTCAAGTTTATATGCATACTGGTTATCGTCCGGGTTAGTATAATCAAGCGCTGCAAATTCAAACGAGAAAAAATTCTGTGAGTAGGAAAGCACTAAAGTATCTCGTTCGCCTCTTACGGGCTCATTAAATATTCTCACGGAACTTATTACAATCGGCGGAACATATTTATTATCCAATACACTATCCGGATAAAAATAATTCAGCCCGTTGATTCCTCCGAAAAACATTTCGCCATTCTTTGATTTATAATAAGCACCGCCGCTAAATTCTAAACTTTGTAATCCATCATGAAGATCGTACTGCGTAAAATTTTCCGTCTGTGCATTAAATTTTATTAAGCCGTTATCCGTGCTCATCCAAAGATTATTTTGATTGTCTTCAAGAATTCCATATACAACGGAGCTGCCTATTTTATTTTTTTTATTATATCGTGTAAATCGTTCTGTCTGTTTATTGAACCTTTGAATACTTCCCCCGTAAGTTCCGATCCAAAGATTTTGCATCGAGTCTTCATAAATTGTCATTACACGGTTATCGCTAATACTGGATTCATCGCCTAAAATATTTTTGTAAGAAATAAATCTTTCGGTCTTCGGATCAAATTTATTTAGACCTCCGCCAAATGTCCCAATCCACAGAATACCATCTGCATCTTGAAAAATTGTATAAACCCTATTATCACTTATACTGAACGGATCGTTATGATTATTCGTGTATCGTTTAAAAGAAAATCTGTCTGATTGTATATCTGCATTAGATAATTTGTTCAGGCCTCCTCCAAAAGTTGCCAACCAAATATTCTGATCTCTATCCTTAAAAATTGATTGAACTTGATTTGCGCCTATGCTGGTAGAATCACCCGGAATTTTAACATAGTGTTTTGATTTACCGGTTGATTTGTTAAATATGTTTAACCCGCCGCTGTAGGTTCCGATCCATAAAAATCCATTCCCATCATCAAGAATCGAACGAATGTGATTATCACTAATTGAACCTGCGATTCCTGGATTTGATGTGTAGCAAGAAAATTTTTTACTTTTCCGATCATATTTATTTAATCCGCCTTTATAAGTGCCGATCCATAAATTGTGTGTTTCGTCTCCCTCAATAGCCCAGACAACGTCATCATTCAAACCGTTAATTCCATTTATATCTTTATTGATCTGCTTAAACTTTACTGTGTTATGTTCAAGTTTACTTAATCCCTTGCCAAGATGGGTTCCGATCCACAATGAACCCGATCTATCTTCTAATATTGAAAGCACATCGTTCTTAGTAAGACTGCTTTGAATTTTAGGATCGTTTTTATAAATATTAAATTTTTGTTTGTCGGGATCTAAACGGTTTAATCCTCCGCCAAAAGTACCAAGCCAAATTGCGCCAACTTTATCTTGAATGATTGTCATTACAAAATTATTTGACAAACTATTGGAATTGCTGGGGTGGTTTACAAATCTTTCGAATCGCGCTTTCTCGGGAGAAAAATTTAAATATTGATTGGAAAGTTTATTCAATCCGCTGCCGTAAGTCCCTATCCACAAATTACCTTTTCTATCCTTCATTAGAGAAACAATCTTATCATCGCTTAAACTCCATGCATTATTATTTTTGGAATAATGCGTAATTGAAGTTTTCTCACCTGTTGTAATTCTATAAAGTCCGCCTCCGAGAGTTGCAACCCAGATAATATTATTTTCATCCGTTATAATTGCTTTAACTCTATTAGAACGAAATCCGTTGGGATCTTTTTCATTATAATGAAAATGTTCGTACTTATTTTTTGATATGTCTAATTTTACCAGGCCCTTTCCCCAAGTGCCTATCCACAAAAATCCATTCTTATCCTGTGTGATTGAAGTTATTGATTTATCATTATTGCGGGAAAACGGAAGCGGAAAGTCATAATATCTTTCATCTGGAGCCGTATCTGTTTTTAATAAATTTGTAAAATAAAAACGGGAAAATATCCCGCTCTTTTTATCAAACTTATTTAAAACTCCTTCAACAGTGCCAATCCAAATATTTTCATCTTTATCTTCAAACAACGACAAAATTCCGTTATCTGAAATTGATGTTGTATCTGCAGGATCATTTGTAAATACTGTAAAATTATATCCGTCGTAACGGTTAAGACCATTTGCAGTTCCAAACCAGAGGAATCCTTTTTTATCCTGAATCATACATAAGATTGTGCTTTGGGAAAGTCCGTCTTCAATTTTTATCTGTTTGAATTGAACCTCTTCCTGCAATATCAAATTATCTGCAATAGTCAGGCTTGTCATCATGAAAAGAAGCGGAACTACAATTGCCCAATATTTAATCAGAGAGTTTTTCACATTTAAGACAAACTATAAATAAATTATTAAGCACAATATAAATAGAGCCCCTAAAAATCTACTCAAAATAAAGGTTATTTTCATCTTATCTGTATTTGAAAATGTTAGGTGAAATCTTCAGATAGTTCCATTATATTAGACGTGTAAGAAGAATGGAAAAAAATCTATGCGAAAATTATTTTTTTTAATGATCTTTTGTCTTTCGGTTTGCTTCATTGCCGGTTGCGATAAAGGAATTGAGCCGGAGCCTGAAAAATCTCCTCAAGCGGAAATAATCGGTTTCAGCGGTAAAGTTACTTTTACCGGTACCTGGCCGGCCGGAATAACCCGCACGCATATTGTTGTATTTAAAAATGAGATACTAACTGTGGATGATTTTTCTTTTCAAAACCTTGCATTTGTTGTTGATCCCATATCGTTCGAGAGCGCTGAATTTACTTACGATTCCAGAGCAAATAATTTCTATTCGCTTACTCTTGCCGAAGGGACATATAAATATATTGTAGTTGCTCAATCTAAAACGCCGACTATTTCTTTCAATAGAGACGATTGGTTTATTGTTGGTGTCTATTGCAATAACGGTGATCAATCAAAACCCGGCGTGATGACTTTACAAAAAGGGAAAATTACAACCGGTATTGATATCAATGTTGATTTTAATAATCCGCCGCCGCAACCGCCGAAGTAATTTCGTTTCGGATTTTATTTTCAAGGTGTGAAAAGAAAAAGTGAGAATAAAATGAAAAAATTTTTAACTGCTTTGATACTAACCTCTTCCATTGTTTGCTATGCACAAAATTCTTCCTTAAACGGAAAAATTATTTCGGATAAAAACGAACCGCTTGAAGGTGTAAACATTCTAGTTCTCGGAACTCAAATCGGTGCTGTGTCTTTGAGTAACGGAAGTTTTGAAATTAAAAATCTCCCGTTTGAAATTTACACACTTGAAGTTTCGATGATTGGTTATGCGAAAAAAAGATTAACCGTTTCTTTCAATTCTGATTACACACCGATTACAATCGTTCTAACTGAAGAAGCAATACAAACCGATCAGATCATTGTAAGTGCAGGTAAATATGAACAAAGAGTTCAAGACTTGGCAGTTAGTACTGAAATTATTTCTCCGGATTATTTATCACGCAATAATTTTTTAACATTTGACGATATGCTTAGAAATGTTCCCGGAGTACAATTAAATCTGGAACAGCCAAGCATCCGCGGTTCAAGCGGATATAGTAAAGGTACAGGTGCGCGCGTATTAGTTGCTGTAAACGGTATTCCAATGTATTCCGGCGATACGGGTGATATTGTTTGGGAATTAATTCCAACAGCAGATATTGAACGCATAGAAATTATTAAAGGTCCGGCCAGTTCGCTTTATGGTTCATCGGCAATAGGCGGAGTAATAAATATTATCACCAAATCAACCGTGAAAAATTCTATTACACATTTTAGTTCTTACTTCGGCATGTATGATAAACCCGCATACGATTCTTGGAAGTGGGACGATGCTATGCGCAATTTCTATGGATTGGAACTTACTCATTCCGGTTCCTCCGAAAATCTTGGTTATACTTTTTCTTTTAAGAAATTTGATAATATGAGTTACCGCCAAAATGATTATTCCAAACGGTATCTCGGCTACATAAAATTGAATTACGCATTCAATCCGGAAAATCATTTAACATTTTTTGCAGATTTCCTAAACATGAACCGCGGCAATTTTCTTTATTGGAAAGATTCGCGTAATGCACTTGTTCCAAAAGATGAAGATAACGGCAATACTGTAGAGTCAAACCGCTTTTTTACAGGATTAATTTTCCGGCATCAATTCAGTAAAAATATATTCGCCGAATTGAAATCGAGTTACTACTATACAAAATTTGAAGGACGCGGAATTGAGCTTACGACTTCGACAGCAAATCTTTTTAGGAATGAACTGCTCACCAATATGATTTTATCTAACGAGTTTATTCTTACATCAGGCGTTGAAGCGTCGTATTCAAAAATTTCTTCCAACATATTTAAGAATCCGAACTTTTTCGGAGCCGGCGCTTATGCGCAATTAGAATTCAAAGGAATAACAAATCTTATAGCAACAATTGGTTTGCGTTATGATTTTATGAAATTGGATTCTCTCAATAATGCAAACGCAGTAACTCCTAAAGTCGGATTAAATTATAAACTCACAAAAGATTTTATTCTGCGCGGATCGTTAGGAACAGGTTTCCGTGCACCAACTCCATCGGAAGTGTTCACTACTGCAGCAGTTGGAGGAGGATTTAGTATCAAGGGCAATACTAATCTTACTGCAGAAACAAGCGCTTCATTTGAGATTGGCTGTAATTACCAGCCGGATAAAAACTTTTCTGTTGATTTGTCTTTGTACCGCACTAATTACAAAAATTATATTGAAGCCAACCTGACTAAAAATGCCGAGATACAATTTATTAACCTATCCGAAGCGAAGATTGAAGGAGCGGAAATCGGTTCTAATTTTTATTTAGTGCCGGATCTTGTTTCCGTAAATCTCGGTTATAATTTTATGAATGCGAGAAATTTAGCTGATGATAAATTTTTAAAGTACCGGCCTCAGCACGCTTTTAACGCACAAGTGCGTATTACCCCAAATCCTTTTGATGTTGGAATTAATTTTAGATATTCAAGCAGAGTAGAAGAAATTGATGATCTTATTACACAGCCGCCTATCTCGTTGGTTGTTGACGGCAATAAACGTGTTCCGGTTTATGTTACTGATATAAGTTTAGGATATAATTTTCTTTTCAATACTGTTCCGGCAAAAATTTATTTGAATGCAAAAAACATATTCAATTATAATTACGTCGAGTTCATCGGCAACATTGCACCGATTAGAAATTATTCTGTGAGTTTTGAATTGTTTTTTTAGAACTCAGATTGTTCTACTAGAATATCGTGGAGAAAAATATAGTCGGGTTAATTAAGGGTTAT
>VEPI01000030.1 GCA_012026935.1 Melioribacter sp.
TGCCGCTGTAGATAAAAATTTCACTTATTTTATAAAAGACATTCACTTATATAATCCCAACAATAATCTATAATCTACGACTTTCTCTTTTGTTAATGTACAATTTATTTATTTCTTAACTGAAGTGTCAAATTATCGTGATTCTTTCACATTTACAGGAACCGGATTATTAACAAACACTTCCTATAATTTCCTTGCAATAACAACCGGAGCCTTAATTACATCAACATTGCCGGAACCTTCTGCAACTGCTTCGATAAGTAAAATATAAATCCCGATACGGAGCGGACGTCCGTTATCATCAAGTCCGTCAAAGATCACGGAATTTTTTGATGATGCTAATCTGTTTTCTGCAATGTTTCTTACTGATCTTCCCAAGCTGTCAAAAACTTTTATCCGCACTTGCGAAAGAGGCCGGTTAAGATCAAAATTTATTATCGCATAATCTTCAAAGCCGTCATTATCAGGTGAGAATGGATTCGGACTGATCACAACTTTAGATTCTCTAAAATTATTTTCCGAATAAATTGAGTTTTGTTCCCCGGGTGATCCGCCTTCGTTGACTACTGAAGTATTCCAATTAGATCTATTATTTGAACCCAGTAACGGATTAAGTCTTTCAAGAGATCTGCCTTTTGTAGTAAGAATATTTTTATTATGCCATGATGAAGAATAAACAAGTGAATCTAATGTATCTCCAAAAAAATCTTTTAAGATCAATTGTGAGCTTTCATTCGGCAAACTAAACGAAGAACTTTCTGCTATCTTTGTTTTATTTTCAAGTTTAAGCACAGGATAGCTTCTATAAATCGAGGAATCCGACGCAAGAACAAAATAACTCCGCGGCGGCAGTTTATAAAATGTTTTTGCTAATTTGTATTTAGCTGACGACCCGATTTTAATTTCCGATCCGCCAAGCTGAATTGAATCATTTGTAGTATTGTAAAATTCTATGTACTCGGCACTTCCCGTTGCAGGATCGAACATAATTTCATTTATTACAAGGACGCCGGCGGTATACTTTGTCAAATCAACAATAGAATTTTTTAAACCTGCCGTTGCACCATTAGGATCCAGAGTTGTTGCCCAATTTGAACTATCATTTGTGGCTGACAAAAAAGATAGTCTCTCCATCGAAGAACCTTTTGCTCCTCCCCAATCCGAATTATATTTTAAGCTGTCAATAACTGCGTTGCGGAAATCATAAATCACAACACCGTCTGAGGAACTTAATGAACCAAACTTAGCTTGCAAAAATTTTCTTGGCGGATAATACGGATACTTCAAAGTATCATACGCAATGACTGCATACTCGCCCGGATTTAAGAAATTATCTTTTGAAGCTATAACACTTTTTGTAGGTAATGGCAGCTGATCGCTGATAGACCAATTTTTTAGATTAATCAAATCACTCGAAGAATTATAAATTTCCACCCACTCTGATTCATTTGTTAATGGATCATACATCACTTCGCTGATCTGAACAGAATTTCTTTTATCGCCCGGACTCACTTCCGAAATAAATGAATTGTTCATTGTATCTTCATCGCCGATAAAAATTACTTTACACAAAATTGTTTTACTTTCATTCAATTTTAATTTTGATGATGAAGTTACCAGCACAGAATCTTTCCCATTAAGATTGGTTTCCTGCACTTCACACAGATACGAATTAACATTATTTGTTCTCAAATAAAATTTTACTATGAACGATGAAGCTAACTCAGAACCATAGTTAACAACTTTGGCATTTAAGAATACCTCTTCATTATATGCGGGATACTGAGGAGTTGTAGTAATAGAATTAACAGTAAGATCAAACTTTTTCTGAGTTACACTGTTAACCCTGCCCGGCGTGCTTAGCTCAACATCTTTTGATGAAGACCAATTATTTCTATCAATTGAGTAACTGCCGATTGATTTTCTTTCAAGCGACTTTCCGTTTGCACCGCCCCAGAAAGAATCATAACGGACAGAATCTATTGTAACATCGCGTGAATCTTTCAGGACAAGTCCATCTGCATCGTTATTCAAATTTGCAAACGGCGATATGATGAGCTTGGAAGAAATGGAACTGTGAAAATTTTTTATAGTTGAATCTTTTGCAATCACCAGAAACGTTTTGTTTGGAAAAATATAATCTTCTGCTTGAATTTTAGTTTTTTGCGGAGTTGTCAACACATCCGTAATAGACCATTCTTCCAAATCAATATCAAATTGTGAATTGTTAAAAAGTTCTATCCATTCAGGTTCGCCGTTCGATGGATTGTACATAATCTCGTTTAACACAACTGCTTCTGGAGGATAACCAGGCCGGACCGTAATGATTTTTCTGTTATTTGTCGTGTCTTGATCCAATGGAAAATCAGCGAAATACTCAAACGTTCTTTTTCTATCTAAATTATCAATAACATATTCTGTCTCACCAAAATAAAAACCGACATCATCAATCGGGTGAAGACTAATATTTTTATTTTTTAGTAAAATTTTTTCTCCGTTATATAGGATTTCAAAAAGCTTAACAACAAATGCTGCTTCTTTTTTTCCGGGATTCCATAAGTTGACGTTAATTTTAACTCTTTCTCCCACCATGGGTTTTTGAGGACTAACAGAAAAAAGAGGCAGTCCTACATCATAATCTTTCTTCGAAACTGAATTAACAAACCCGGGAGTTGCATTATTAATATTGCCGCTTGACTTCCAATTGGCGGAATCGTTTGAAGATGATGCTGCTTCAATGCGTTCCAAAGATTTTCCGCCGGTTCCGCCCCATGAAGATTTATATGCAAGCGAATCTATTGCCCGGTTAAGTGAATCGAGAAAAATCACTTTGTCGCCGGAATTACTTAAAGTTGGAAACGAGGCAATATAATATTTTGGAATATTTGGATACTTTGAGAAACCAATCGTGTCTTTAGCAACAACAAAATAATCTTCCGGCTGAAGAATAACTGTTGTGTTAATGACTTTTGTTGTGTCTTTCAGATTAGAAATTTTATAACCTTTCAAATTGATCTGCTTCGAGCTTTTATTATAAATCTCTATCCATTCCTGCTCCGGGGAAGTCGGTCCATACATGATTTCATTTATAATCAGATCACCTTTAAGCTCGTTTATTGTAACGGCATTTATTCTAAAGAAGGAAATATTGTTCTCGGTAAATTCATCATTGGCGAAATTAATCTTGGCTATAATTTGATTTATACCGCCGCTAAGATTTGTAACAGTATAATCAAAATCTTGCGAGCTGTTTAATGCAATGTTAGTTCCTAATATTTCTCCGATTAATTCACCTTGATCTTCAATGTTATCAAGATTCAGATCATTATAAATCTTAAGCATATATGATTGAGAAACCGACATACCAAGATTTTCTATGACAATATTTAATCTTACACTCCCGCCAGTTTCAACATATTTAACATCTGAAGTAATATTTTTTATTGAAAGATCATTCGCTTTAACAGTTATTGAATTAATTTTTCCGGGCGTTGCTCTAAATTTGCTTCGTGATGTTGACCAGTTATCTGCATCATTACTCTGGTTATTAACACTAATTCTTTCTAATGATTTATTTCCCGTTCCTCCCCACACTGAAAAATATTTTACAGAATCAATTGTTGTATTAAAATTACTTTTGAGAATAATATTATCTCCGCTATTATTTAGAGAGGGAAGCTGTTTTATCAAAAGTTTAGATGTGATCTGATAATAATTTGAAATAACCGAATCGCCGGCAACAACCAAAAACTCCAGAGGATTTAAAAAGTAATCGGTCGTAGAAATTGTAGCTGTTGTTGAGTTATCTGTCATCTTCCAATTTTTCAAATTAATTGCTCTGTTTGATCTGTTATATAATTCAATCCATTCAGGTTCATCGTTTGAAGGCGAATACATGAATTCATTTACAACAATCTCGTTAATCGCCGCGGGTTTTTCGGCAACAGTTATTTTCAAAAACGCTTTGTTGTCGGAAATGTTTTCGTCCGCCGCATATTCGACACTTGCAATAAAATGATAATCAGCAGCAGACGGTGCATTGATAGCCCTCTGGATCATTATTGAATCGCCGCTTGCAAGATTAATGTAATTGTTGTCGAAAATTGATTCTTCCACTTGTCCCAGCGAATCATTATTAACATCACTAAAAATATTTACAGAAAAATTTGTAGCTGTAAGTTTGCCGTTATTTTTAATCTTAACTGTTACCTTAAGCGTATCTTCTGCTTTAGGTGAAGCGGGTGAGTAAATTGGAAAGGTAACATTAAGATCATTGTTAAGCGGTGAAACTGAATTTTTCTTTCCAGGTGTTCCATTTACTGCTAATGAATTTTTCCAGTTGGCGGCAGTATTATCTTTAGATAAAATATATTTCTCATCAGAAATACCGGCGGAATTATTAGCTGAGTAAGTATAAGATTCGATAGTTTGTCCGGAAGCATTTATCAAAAAAACATCTCTGCTTGTTGTGTTTGCCATCCCGGATGAACCAAAATTATTTGTGCTGATCTTGAGAACAAGTGCATCGGCGGGAATTAATGTTTTATAAATACCGTTTGCATAATCATAATTGCCTTGAAAGATAACGGCAAATTTTCCCGGACCTAAAAGCATGCCCCCGGAAAGAGCAATAATATTATTGTTAGAAGATGTGTAATATTTGAATTTATAATTTGTAAGATCAACTGTTTCTGTTGCGGATGTATTGTAAATCTCCACGAACTCGCCGTTAGTTTCCGAGGGGCTAAACATTATTTCGCTGAACGTAAGTACAGAGCCGGTTTGAGCAAAAATGTTTGATAAAAAAGAGAAACTAAGAAGAACAAAACAAATAAATAATTTTCCCGCCCATTTCATTTTATTTGACCCCAATTTTAAATGCTGCACATAACTTAAAAAAATCTCTTGCTAAAAGCACTAACAGGGATTGAATTTAGCAAGAGAGAATGAAAACTTAATACTATTATTCCTCTCTCTTCAGGTTTCCAGCTTAATACATTTTAACATTTCTTAAACAAATTCTTTTTCTTTTGAAAATCGCTTTTATGTATTTTGTAGCAAAATTTCCCATCAGAAATCAAGAGACATTTTATGAAACGAATATTCTTTATACCAATTCTATTACTTTTTGTTATAACTGCAACTGTGTTGCCTCAGCAAGATCCTGTTATTAAAAAAATTATTGAGATTGGAAAAACCGATAACCAGGTTATGCGGCATCAGGATATTCTAAACAATAGAATCGGCGGAAGATTAACCGGTTCCGATCAATACTTGACTGCATGCAATTGGGCTTTGAACGAACTAAAAAGCTGGGGTTTGAAAGTTCAGTTAGATGAAGTCGGCGAAGTGCCGGTTGGATTTTTACGCGGGCATTGGGCCGGAAAAATGATTAGGCCTACGGAAAAAGTTTTAGATTTTGTAACTCCGTCATACACTGCCGGAACAAAAGGAATTCAACGCGGACCGGTTGTAATAATGCCGAAGACCGATGCCGGATTCGATTCCGTTAAAAGTAAAATGAACGGTGCATGGGTAATGATTGACGGAGAAAATACCGGTTGGCCGCGCGACCGCGATTCTGTTGTGGCGCTTACAAGAAAGTTAATGGCGGTTGGTGCTCTCGGAACAATTCAATTAACTCATGTACCCATTCGCACTTTGGATTCACGATGTGTTAAATCATGGAATAACCTCCCGACTCTTTGCGATATAAAACTTGTTGATACTCAATACAACGAAATAAAATCTCTAGTACAAAAGAATGAAGAAGTTATTCTTGAATTTGAAATCAGAAATTTTTTCAAACCGGGTCCAATTAAATATTACAATGTGATCGGAACAATTCCCGGCACAAAATTTCCGAATGAATATGTTATCATAAGCGGGCATCTTGATTCATTCGATATTGCTACCGGTGCAATTGATAACGGCTCCGGTGTAACAACTATGATGGAAGCTATACGTTTGATGATGAAAGCCGGTGCTAAACCGAAACGGTCAATTATGATTCATCTCTACGCTTCGGAAGAACAAGGATTGGTTGGATCTAAATCTTGGGTTAGCAGAAATAAAAAAATACTCGATAAAATTTCTCTTGTGATAAACAAAGACAGCGGAACAAATCCCGCGGTAAGTATGGGTGTTCCCAAAGTTATGTTCGATGATATGAAAAAAGTTGTTGAGCCGATTGAAACTGCCGGATTAAAATATCCTTTCAAACTAACCGAGTCTCAACCGTTTAGAAAAGCCGGACGCGGCGGGACTGACAGTTTCTCTTTTATAATGGCCGGTGTGCCCGCTCCTGGTCTTCGTCTTGAAGGTCCGCATCAATACACAAAAACATGGCACACTCCGCTTGATACTTACGATGAAGTGATTCCCGATGCACAGGAACATTCTTCTATTGTAGTTGCACTGCTTGCATACGGTGCGGCAAATTTAGATCATCTTCTTCCGCGCGAAGGAGCTTTTGCACCCGAAGGGCTTTTTGCAGATCTGAATACTAACAAAGGAAAGATTACACTCGGTTTGGATTTTGAACACGTGCCGATGACGGTTGCAAATTTTGTTGGACTTGCTGAAGGTACAATTAAGAACGATGCACTTGAAGAAAAGAAACCATACTTCAACGGAAGTATATGGCACCGCGTTGTTTCCGGTCATGTTATACAAGCAGGAATGCCAAACACTGGAAAAGAAACAGAGGGACCCGGCTATGAATTTCCAAATGAAATTTATAAGGGACTCTCACATAACAAAGCCGGAATGCTGGGAATGGCTAATGCAGGCGCAAACACTAACGGCAGCCAATTTTATATTACACTCGGCGACCGTTCTTATCTCGACGGTAATTATACTTTATTCGGATCGGTTACAGATGGAATGGATGTAGTAAATAAAATTGTTCAAGGCGATACAATAAAAACTGTGGTAATATCACGTATCGGACAAAAAGCAATTGATTTTAAAGTTACCACGGAATCGTTCAAGAAAATGGTTGAAGAAGCAAATGCAAAAATTAAAATTGAAGAAGAAAAAAGATTGAAGAAGGAATCTGATTTGATTAAGAAGAAATTTTCTAAAGCAAAAGAAACAGCAAGCGGATTGAAATTTTTAATTATGAAAGAAGGTACCGGTGATAAACCTGCAGACGGAACCGTTTTGAAAGTTCAATACAAAGGAAGTTTTTTGCTTGATGGAAATAAATTTGTAAGCACAAGTGCTGAAGGCAGACCAAACTCTTTAGATAAACCGGAAGTGTTTGAATACACAATCGGCAAAACAAAAATTAATCCCGCGCTTGATGAATCAATTGCAGATATGAAGCCTGGAGAAAGACGAACAGTGATTGCTCAATCAAAATTGGCTTACGGAAATAATGTTGTGTACGGAAAACAGATTGAAGGTAAAAAACGGTTTGCAATTTCTCCTAATAC
>VEPI01000033.1:0-2054 GCA_012026935.1 Melioribacter sp.
TTCCGCCATCCGGGCAAAATTCATTCAAAAAAAAAAAAAACGTCATTCAATTTTAAAACTTATCGTATCTCTCTGGCTTCATGTCTTACCGTGTCTTTTATTTGGTAACGGTCAAAAAATTTCATTGTAGTATCACGATAAGCATCAAAAGAAGGAGGCATATCTTTAACATTTATAATATCTGTCAACACACCTGTTCGGCAATCAGCCGAATATAATTTAGGATCCCCTAATTCATAAATTGATTCTTTGCAAAATCTAGCCTCAACTATGTTGCCACCCGATGGTTTAGTAAAATCTTCTACGGGTAAATTTAATTTATCGTAAACTTCTTTCATAAAAATTGCCCAAATTGGTAAAGCTGCTCTTGCACCTTGTCCGTAAGTACCAGTAAATGAAACTCGTTGATCATCAAAACCAACCCACACACCCGCGGCTAACTGCGGAGTAAAACCGACATACCATGCATCCGTATAATCTTGTGTGGTACCGGTCTTCCCTCCAGCAGGTCTCTGAAAATTATAAACAGAACGAGCAGATGCACTGGTACCGTAATTAATTGCCGATTGCAACATATCAACAACAATATAATTTGTCTCCTCCGGAATTGCTTCACTCGTCGAAGAAGTAAAATTTTCAACGAGAACACCGTCTTTATCTTCAATTCGTAAAATTGAAATCGGCTCATTGTAAATTCCGCGATTCGCGAGTGTTGCGTAAGCCGAGGTTAATTCAATAGGTGAAACTACAGAGGAACCCAACGCAATCGAAGGGACTAAATCAAGTTTAGATTTTATTCCTAACTTTTCTGCAAATCTGCCTACTTTCCAGAGAGGTGCATGTCCTTCAATTATCAAACGTGCAGCAACAATATTTGTTGAATGAGCAAGCGCGTCTCTTAAAGTCATAAACCTTCCGGTTCCCTGATCTTCAAAATTAACCGGGCTCCAAGGTTTAGCTGAACCGTCATCATATAAAAAACGAGCATTCATTATTGGATAAGCAGGATATAAACCGTTATCAATAGCAACAGAATAAACGATAGGTTTAAACGCAGAACCCGGCTGACGTTTGATTTGTGTTACATGATTTAAGCCATACAAGAACTTCTGATCGCGTCCTCCTACCATTGCTCTAATCTCACCGTTCTTTGGATCTATAGCTACAAATCCAACTTCAATTCTTTTGCCTATACTTTTAACTGAGTCGCTAAAAGTTTTATCATGTAAAAGCCGGTTGTAAATAATCTGTTTTTCACTTTGACTAATTGCAGAATGGTAGTCGGGTCTATTTTTAATAGCTTTATCTATCAAGTCTTTAAGCACATCGGGATATTTTTGCCAATTCCAGAACCTGTCAAATTCTTTTTGAAAAGTTTCGAGATGTTTATGAGCAGCATCAACGGCAATCTTTTGCATACGGCTATCTAATGACGTGTAAATATTATATCCGCCCTGATAAAGATTTATTCCATACTTCGGTGAAAGTTTTTGAACCTGCTGGCGGATATATTCAAGAAAGTGAGGTGCAATGCCGCCGCGAATTCCTTCTTCAATTTTTTTATACGAAAGTTTGATCGGTTCCAGCTTCAATTTTTCATATTCGGATTCGGACAAATAATCATCATCAACCATATTTTTCATTACAAGATTTCTTCGCCTTAAGGAATTTTCATACTTATTAAATGGATCGTAATAAACATTAGATTTTAAAAGTGAGATTAAAACTCCGGCATCTGTGATTGTTAGGTCTTTCACACTTTTATTAAAATATACTCTTGCCGCAACACTTAATCCGTAAGCACCGTGCCCAAAGTAAGATGTATTAAAATACATTTCCAGTATTTCACGCTTTGTATAATTTTTTTCGATCTGTATCGCTGTAATCCATTCTCTAATCTTTCTTATAATCGTTCCGCGGGCAGATTCATTCCGGCTTTTCAATCCGTATAAATTTTTAGCAAGCTGCTGCGTAATTGTACTGGCACCTTCACGTTTAAAGAGTATGATATTTTTAATCATTGCTTTAATAAAACGCTGAAGATCAACACCCCA
>VEPI01000033.1:2100-12378 GCA_012026935.1 Melioribacter sp.
ACATTAGCAGGGATGCTGTCTATACTCACTTCAACACGATTCTCATTAAAGAACGATCCGATTAACTGTCCGTCTTTACTCCAAACATTTGTTGCAAGTTGAGCGCTTGGATTTTCCAATTCTTCAAGTGAAGGTAATCCCTCAGAGACATATTGCATGAATAAAAATATTACCACTACAATAAAAATACCGCCGCCAATGAAAATATATTTTAAGGTTTTCTTATCAGGCTTTTTCAGTTTATTTGCAAATTTGGGTTTTTGTTTTAAGTCCATCTTATTTCCAATCAATTATCTCAAATGTTTCGTAAAATTTACCATAACAGGGTTTATCCAACCATGAACCAAGATTGATATAAGTACCGTTTTTATATTTTTCAAATGTTCTAATATGTGAATGACCGAAGATTACCACGTCAAACCCGGAATCAATTTTTAATTTTGCTGTTTCAAACAATCCATCCACTTCACCATAATTTTTATTAGCCGTGTAATCACGGCTTGTTTTACTGCTTGAACTTGCTATTTTAATTCCAAGATCAGGATGAATTAATGAATAAATTTTTTGCAAATATCTATTGCGGAGAATCTTTTTTAATATTTTATAACCAAGATCATTTTTAACCAAACCATCGCCATGAGCCATAAAAAATCTTTTATCATTTAATAATTTATCAATAGGATTATGATAAAGTTTTACGCCAATTTCCGTCTCAAAAAAATTGCGATGAAGAAAATCATGATTACCGATTATATAATGAACTTTCTTACCTGAATCTGCAAATTCAGAAATAGCAACTAAAGTTTTGATAAATCCTTTTTGAATAACACGTTTATATTCGAACCAATAGTCAAACAGATCGCCTATAATGAATAATTCATCGCATGATGTTTTTGCATAATCTAAAAACTTAACAAGAAGTTTTTCTTTTTCTTTTTCAACCTCCGCGGATTGAAGACCCAGATGAATATCCGATATAAAAAAATAGGTTTTCTTCATTAGTCAATTATCTAATTATGATTAATCAGAATTATTCTTTTAAGAAGCCATTTATCCGGATCAAAAATTACTTTAGACGGTTTCTTTTTTGACTGAATATTTATAACTGTATCTTTTGACGAAACATAAACGGTTGAAACATTAAAATCATCTTGCTTATCATAAATCAATTTAATGTCTATCGGAAATTTATAAATATCATAACCTTTTTGTAACTGTTTTATTCTAATTTCTAAATTATTTGATTGAATCTGCTTCCAATCGGCTTCAATTTCAATTATTCCCTCCCCTTTATAAACCCACTGGTTAAAAAACTGATTCAAATTCTTCTTAGATATCTTTTCACAAAGATTTTTAAAATCATCTGTTGAGGCGTTTCCGTATTTATATTTTAGAAAATACTCTTTCAATATTTTAAAAAATATGTCATCACCAACTTCCTTTCTCAACATATGCAGAACCCAAGCACCTTTATTATAAATAAGTCCGCTAAATAAAGCGTTACCCGGATTATAAAGAGTACCATCAGGGATTAGAGATCTTGTCATCATTGTTGATTGAAGCGCACTGAAACCGGCTTGTTTTTCCCAATACAACGCAACCGAATAAGTTGCAAATCCTTCGTTGAGCCAAATATCTTTCCATGTTTTTGGCGTTACAGCATCTCCCCACCAATGGTGGGAAAGTTCGTGAATCAGTACGTCGGTACTGAGTCGTAAGCCACTTATAAAATTAGAACCGATTCCGGTTAGCGTTTGATTTTCCATTGCACCCCCCTGCCACCAAAACTCCGCTACGCTGTATTTCTCTTTTATGAACGGATATGGTCCGAATAATTCTTCAAAAACCTTTATATATGAAGAATGCCCCGAAAAATCTTTTTTTGCATCATCAATATTTTTGGGAAGAGCATAATAGGCAATATTAAGAGAGTCTCCGGAAACCGATCTATATTTTTCAGAAAAAGTTTTATAGTTACCGGAATAAACCGCTATCAAATAAGTAGCTATTGGATAAAATGTTTTCCAGTGATAAGTTCTTCTGGTTTTGTTTGATTTTACATCAAGCAATTTTCCGTTTGAAAGAGATATGTTGGAAGAATCATTTGTAACATAAATATCAAGTAAAGCTTTATCATCTGGAAGATCAATACATGGGAACCATGTTGAAGCGAAGATCGGCTCACTTAAAGTATAAGTTTGTAAATGTCCGTCAACCTCAACAAATTTGAATGAACCGAAACCTAAACTTTTTGGAGTTCCTTCATATTTAATTCTTACGTCTGCCGAATCAAACTCTTTATTTTTTTTCAGAACCGTTAATACTTTTCCTGTTTGCTCATATTCTGCATGTTCACCATTTATTTGGATTTCTCTAATCTCAAAATTATCATAGAGATTAATCTCAAATCTATCAGATTGCTTATCATTTATTTTTAAGCTGATTGTAACATCTCCAATTATTTTTTCTTGCTCAGGGTACAAATCAAGATTAATTAGATAATGTTTAACATCAACTGCTCTTTGGCTTTTAGGATTATATTTTTCAAGTTCTTTTTCATTAAGGTCTTTCATTTGGACTGCAATAGAGACAGCTTGTTGAGCTTTTCTAAGCGGATCTAAATTATTGAATGCCCATTTTATTACCAAGAAGCCTATAATCAATACTATTACTGCAAATATTGAAAGACCGGCAAACAGAATATTTTTTCGTTTAAGCATTTAAGAAAATTTATAAGCGGTTAAGTATGAATTTCTATTCAAAGTTAACAATTTCTTTAATTGCCAATCAATTACTAATTAGATATATTTTAATTAAACACTAAGGGGATTGCTATGGCATATACAGGTTCAACGATTCTAAGAAAAACATTGACAATGGTCTTAGCCGGCGGGCAAGGTGAAAGATTATTCCCTTTAACTAACGATAGAACAAAGCCTTCAGTACCATTCGGGGGGAAATATAGAATAATTGACTTCACTCTTTCCAATTGCTTAAACTCAGGCTTTAGAAAAATTTTCGTCTTAACCCAATACAAATCAGATTCGTTAAGCCGTCATCTTTATGAAGCATGGAATATATTTAATCCGGAATTAAGAGAATTTATTTATTCGATACCGCCTCAATTCAAAATTAGCAATAACTGGTATATGGGTACTGCAAATGCAATCCGTCAAAATTTCAATCTGCTTGAAGATGAACATTACGAGTGGCTTCTAATTCTATCCGGTGATCATATCTATAAGATGGATTATTTAAAAATGATCCAGTATCATATTGAAAAGAAAGCACATTTATCACTAGCGGCAATTGAAGTTCCGAAAGAACAGGCTTCGCGTTTTGGAGTAATTGGAATTGATCCGAATTATAAAGTTTCTTCCTTTATAGAAAAACCGAAATCACCGCCTGCCATACCTGATAAACAAGATTATTCTTTTGTTAATATGGGAATTTATGTTTTTAATATTGCAGCATTAAAAGAAGTCTTTGCTAAAATGGAAAAAGAAAAAATCCCCGATCATGATTTTGGAAAAGATATAATTCCGTTTATGTTGAAGAATGATTATCACGTTCAGGCATATAGATTTATTGATGAGAACAAAAAAGCTGAACCGTATTGGGTAGATGTTGGAACTATTGACAGTTATTATGCTGCAAGTATGGATCTGATAAATGTTAGTCCGCATTTTAATTTATACGATTATGATTGGCCGCTACGGACTCAACAGCAGCAGTATCCACCCGCTAAAACAGTCTCTCATGAAGGAGAACGTGTAGGACGAGCAATCAATTCCCTTGTATCCGATGGGACAATTGTCTCGGGGGGATTAGTTGAACGATCCATAGTCGGTTTTAATGTTCGTGTTAATAGTTACTCTTATATCACCGATTCAATAATTTTTGATAATTGTAACATCGGCAGATATGCCAGACTTCGCAGAACAATTATTGATAAAAACGTTGTTGTTCCCGAAGGGACGGAAATTGGTTTTGATTCAGAATCTGATAAAAAGAAATTCACTGTTTCAGATACAGGCATCGTTGTAATACCAAAGAATTATAAATTTTAATAAACGTAGAGACCGGATATTCCGAAGAGTCGGGACAAGTTATTCCGTTTCTACTAAAATATTTTCCATCCGCTAATTGCAATTCACATTTTCATTTTTTAATTAAGAGTTACTAATTCAAGAAAATATATGAATGCTGTTTTAGAAGATAAAATTAATTCACTTCCTTCCTCACCGGGTATTTATCAATTTCTTAATGAGAAAGGAAAAGTTATTTACGTTGGAAAAGCAAAAAACCTACGTAATAGAGTCCGATCTTATTTTAAGGGTAAAGTTGATTCACCAAAAACTGAGATACTTGTTTCAAAAATTTTTGATTTTCAGTTAATCGTAACCGATTCCGAGATTGAAGCATTAGTACTTGAGAATAATCTCATCAAAGAGTTTAAACCCCGTTATAACATAAATCTTAAGGATGATAAATCATTCCCGTACATTCGAGTTACAAATGAAATGTTCCCTCAAATTTTTCCAACCAGAAATATTGTGAAAGACGGATCAAAATATTTTGGTCCCTATACTGATGTAAAGAACATGAAAAATTCCCTTCGCATCTTGAACAAACTTTTCAAGATTAGAAGCTGTAAGCTTGATATCACTCAAGAAGCAATTGACAAGAAAAAATTTAAGGTTTGTTTAGATTATCACATTAAAAAGTGCGAAGGACCGTGTGAGGGGCTGGTTACTCAAGCACATTACAACGGAATGGTTAATCAGGTTATAAAAGTATTACGTGGAAAAACCGATGAGCTTATTTCTGAATTAAAATCACAAATGGAGAGTGCATCAACAAAATACGAGTTTGAAAAAGCGGCGGAATTGCGGGATAGAATTGATCAGTTACAAGTTTATTCCTCAAAACAAAAAATTGTATCAAATGATCTGGAAGACCGTGATGTTATCAGTGCAGCATTTGAAGGAAAAGATGCTGCTGCTACAATATTAAATATTCGTTCCGGGAAGCTTGTAGGTAAACGCCAATTTAATTTGAGCATTGAAGAAAACGAAGAATTGGATCAGATCTATTCTGCTATCATAAAATTTTATTACAATGAGTATGTTGAAGTCCCGCAAGAAATTATTCTAGAAATTGAGCCGGAAGATTCCGAAACCTTAATTGAATGGCTGAACACAAAAGCATTTAAGAAATGTAAGTTTGTGATTCCGCAAAGGCAGAGCGATACAAAATCTTTAATGTTAATGTGTAAACACAATGCGGAATTCCAATTAAAAGAGATTCAGCTTCAGAAAATGAAGAAGGAAGGGAATGTTCCGTTTGTGCTTTCAGCTTTGCAAAGAGATTTACGATTGAAAAAGCTTCCGCGTTTAATTGAATGTTTCGATAACAGCAATCTGCAGGGTACCGATGCGGTTGCAAGCATGGTTGTTTTTGTCGATGGAAAACCAAAGAAAAGTTTATACCGCAAGTTTATTATCAAAACGGTTGAAGGACCTGATGACTTTGCCAGCATGAAAGAAATTATTACACGGCGTTACAATAGAGTCAAGGAAGAAAAATTACCTGTCCCCGATCTGATAATGGTTGATGGCGGCAAAGGTCAGCTTTCAAGTGCTGTTGAAGCTTTAGACAATCTCAGCATTAAAAATTATGAGATCATTGGCTTAGCTAAGCGTTTGGAAGAAGTTTTTCTTCCGGGAGAATCTGAAGCACAATCTATTCCGAAAACTTCATCGAGCTTGAAACTTCTTCAGCATGTTAGAGATGAAGCACACCGTTTTGCAATTACATTCCATCGCGAAAGAAGAAGCAAAAGAACTATTACGAGTGAGCTGCTGGAAATAAAAGGTATTGGTGAAAAAGTTGCACAGAAACTTTTAACAAAATTTAGTTTGGAAGAAATAAAAATAACTGATGAGAAAAAACTTGCTGACGTCATTGGCGGTGCAAAAGCAAAACTGATTTATAATTATTATCATAACCTGTAGAGCGAACAGTCTGTTCGCTCTACAAAATAAGGAGTAGATATGCGTTCGTTTGATAGTCTAACCGAACAAGAAGTTTTAGCTCTTGCAATTTCTCTTGAAGAAGATGATGCAAGAATATATGATGACTTTGCGGAAGCTTTGCGTGCGGATTTTCCCGAACAAGCTGAAGAATTTGTTAAAATGCGTAAAGAAGAAGATGGGCATCGTCACCGTCTTCTTGATCTATACCGTAAAAAATTTGGAGAACATATACCGCTAATTCGTCGCGATGATGTTAGGGGATTTGTAAAACGAAAACCAATTTGGCTTACCCGTCCGTTAAAACTATCGGCTGCACGCAAGAGAGCTCAGGAAATGGAAATTGAAACCGGCCGTTTTTATGAAGTTGCCGCGAGCAGAACTACTGATGTTGGTCTCCGCCAATTATTAGGAGATCTAATAGATGAAGAACGAAAACATGTTCACACTGCTCAAACTATGGAAGCAAATGCTCATGTAGAAAACGAACAAGCCGCACAGAAAAGATTGTTCTTACTTCAAATTATACAACCGGGACTTGCCGGTTTAATGGACGGCTCCGTTTCAACTCTCGCTCCGTTATTTGCTGCAGCATTTGCAACTCATAGCAGCTGGGATACTTTTCTAATTGGTCTCGCTGCAAGTATCGGTGCCGGAATAAGTATGGGCTTCGCCGAAGCACTATCCGATGATGGTACTCTAACAGGCCGCGGGCATCCCTGGATGCGCGGTGCTATAACAGGATTGATGACAACTCTTGGAGGTTTAGGTCACACACTTCCCTATTTGATCCCGAACGTTTATACGGCTACAACCATTGCAGTAATAGTTGTACTAATTGAATTAGGAACAATTGCATGGATCAGACATAAATATATGGATACACCGCTTGGCACTGCAATCTTTCAAGTAGTAGTTGGCGGTTTGCTTGTATTTCTTGCCGGTGTGTTGATTGGAAATTCTTAATGCATTATAAAAATGCCAAGCACTTTATCACCCGAGTTACATACTGACCGCTGCTTCCTTCCGGATCTGACGGGGTTGGGTATAAACTCGCCGATCAGTGCCTGGCAAAAATTGGGGTGCTAATATAGAAATTTTTTTGTCTCTTCTAAAACTTTCATAACATCAATACCGCCTTGCCCGCTAAATGTACATTTTTTAGGATCGCCGGGACAAACTGTCTGGCAATAATTTTCTTGCGGCAGAATAATTTTAGATTTGTTACCAAGCGGACCCCAGAGTTTGGGTGAGCAAGCAGTTAACGGACAAAACATAGACAGCGTTTTTACTTTTAAGGCAGCAGCAATGTGCATTGGTCCTGTGCTTGCAGAAATTAGAAGATCAAGAGAAGCAAAATTGAGTATAGATTCCCGCAGAGATTTATTTTCATTCGGATATGATACGCCTTCAATCTTCTTTAGCCGATCTGAAATAATATTGTCAGTAACAGCTATGCTAATATCTTTCTCTTTGATCAATCTTATAACAAGATTTCTATATTCTTCCGCCGTCCAATTTGGGGATGAATTACCGCTGGATGCATGAACTCCAATTAAATATTTTTTCCCCTCTAATAACTTTTCACGTGTTTGATTAACTTTTCGTTTTTCTTCATCCGTTAAAAATATTTCTGTATTAAGATTGTTTGAATCAACACCAATCTTTCTTGCAAGGTCCATACAATAATCTGCTTCATGCCTAAGAGGAATATATTTTTCCCGGTCAACATAACGTGTAAATGTAATGAACTGATAAAATTTATGACCGACACCTACGCGATATGGAATCCCCGCAAAGAATAAAAGATAGTTCAATCGCTCTGTAGGTAAAAGGATGAGTGAATGAGTGAATTTATATTTTCTAATTTCTGTAACTTTTCCCCAGAAAGACTTACCTACTTCGTCATCTATTAAAATTATTTTATCTACATAAGGATTATTGGAATAAACATCTTGAGTGTATTTACGCAGAAGTACTGCAACAAAACTATCGGGATAAGTTTTTTTTATTTCGCGAGGGATAGGAGTTGAAAGTACTACATCGCCAATTCTATCGGGGCGTACAATTAATATTCTTTTTCGTTTGGCCATCAAATATCAAATAATCTTTTTCGAACTTTTTTATATTCAGCCTGCCAGTTTAACTCTTCAGAAGCAGTCTCACAATTTTTTTTATATACTTCAAGAAGACTTGTGTTTTCACACCATCTTTTCAAGGTTGTAGATATATTCTCTTCATTTTCCATATTGATACTTTCACCAACATCATACTTCTCAATAACCTCTTTCATTTGGGGAAGATCGCTGCAAAGAACCGGTAGCCCGGCCATTATATACTCAAATAATTTATTGGGCAATGCGTGATAGTAACTAATGCTGATATTTTCAATTAATGAGAGACCGGCATCTCCGCCTGCAGTATAATTTATCAATTCTTTTTGATCAATAGAACCGGCAAAGATTATTCTATCGGATATATTCAATTTATTAGCTAGTTCAATAAAATTATCTTTCTGTTCGCCTTCGCCGAATATTATCAAAACTGTTTTTGGAAGTTTAGCAACTGCACTAATGATCTGCTTCAAACCTCTTCCCGGTAAAATTACTCCTTGATAAATAAGAATTAGTTTATCCGGATCAATATTATATTTTTTTCTTAGATCAATTTTGGAAACGGCTTTTTGATAAAGGGGAATATTTCGAACGACTAAAGTATCTTTTATATTATACAAATTTTCTATGAATTTGGAATCGAGCGGACCGGTTGTAAGAACAAGATCAACTTTCCTAATAAAATATTTCTCGATTAACTTCACGATTTTTTGAAGCGCAGGGCGGTTACGCAATCCTCCAAGGTGAGCATAAATCTCGCGGCTGTTATAAACAATCTTTGCTTTTTTAATTTTTGCAATTGTTGTTACAAATGGAAGCGTGTAAAGATCTTCTGCAAAGTAAATATCTGCGTTTGATCTTATTAACTCATTAATCAATATATATGCAAACTGCAGATAAAAGAAAAAACTGATCTTACTTTTTTTTATTGAATAGATCTTTATCTCATCATCAGAATAATCTTCCTTAGAAATGAACCAATCAAAGCCAAGGACTGAAATTTTACAGCCGTCTTCTCGAAGAGAATTTGAAAGATTAGTTATGCGTGAGTCGAAGCGCGGATTGCCGAGAAATGCTATATAGATTTTTTTTGTTCTTTCCATACATTCCTATATCTCAAAGTTTAATATGGAAAGTGTTTCTCATAATTGTCTTTGCATCAAACTGTTCTTTGAATTCGATTAGACTCATACTCGGTGTCATCGGATTTTCTGCTTTAGTATCCTGAGAAACACCAATATCAACGTAAGAATATCCGTTCTCTGTTGCATAATTAACCACATCGTACATTATTCGGTGCATTGGTTTGTACTCGGCATATTCATACAGCATCATATTATAAAAGCAGAGAGCAACATTTTTATTTGCAAAGAACATTAACGATCCGCCGATCGGTTTACCGCCGAGGTAGATCATAAAAAGTTTTAAATTATCAGGCAGTAATTCTTTTAAACGGAGAAGATCATCATATGAGTGAGTCGGCTTAGCATCATGTTTAGCCTTGTTCTCAACTAAAATAGGATAAAATTCATCATAGCGTTCATTTATTTCTACTCTTAACTCTTTAATGCGGAAAGTCTTTCTTACATTTCTTCTTGTAGTAGGTGTAAATCTTAAAAGGTAATCATCATCTTTATTCAATTTAATTGCACTTGAGATGTAATGAAGTTTGTAAGAAAATCCCAGCCATCGCATTGCGAATTCAAGATTCTGATTCTGATATTTCTCATAAATCATCGGTGCAGGAGTAAGCTCAAATTCTTTAATATTATTTGTCCGCCCATAGTCCAAAAGTGTTGTTACAATTTCCATTGCCTCGGCAAATTTAATATCACCGGTAACAATAGAACCGTAACTTGCACCTATCGGCGACTCATAAATTCCGTTTGTTAATTTGCCGGGCAGGAGTGCCGCAATTTTGTTGTTCTTTAAAAAAATAAGATGATCAAATTTGAATTTGCCGGGAGTGTGATAATCAAAAAATTTTTGCAGATGAAACATTGTTCCGTTATTTGAGTTCAGAACAAATTCATCCCACTTCTGTTTCCATTCTTCAGAATATTTGATTATTTCCATTTAAGCCCATAAGAAGATTTTCAAAAGGTGCTGTGTAAAAATAAACAATTTGT
>VEPI01000033.1:13053-32495 GCA_012026935.1 Melioribacter sp.
ATGATGTGTGAATCACCCAGACCATACTTAAATGGAACGTAAGCATAATCGAGATTTAATCCTTTCCACTTAACACCAAATCCTGTGGAAATATTTTTTGAATCATAACCGCTTGCATATCCTATGCGAAGCGAAAATATTTTATCATAAACAACTTCGCCGCCGATATGAATATGAGAATCCGTCTGCTCCAAAAATTTCTGGTAGCCCGTAAGCAAAGTAAAATCCAGTTTTGAATTTAGCATAGAATAATTATATGCCGCACCTAGTCGAATATCCGTAGGTAGTTTTGTAGATTGGGAACGGAGTTCGTTCATTGAACCGATGTTACGCAAAGCGGCTCCTAGTGATAGACCATTTACTAATCTATCGTATGATATTCCAAAATCCACTCCTAATCCACTTGCATCATCAGAAAAAAAGTTTTCGTAAAGATATTTTATTGTAGCACCGGCATAAAAATTATTTAAAATCTCGTAGGCTGTCGAGATACTTCCGGCAAAATAATGTGCACTGAATACTGATTCTACATCGCCAGGCTGAGAACGTACTTCAATATTCGCGATTGTGGTTGTATTTATTCCAACTGCAATCGGCAGTCCGAATACCGAGAAACTTGCACCGAACATTTCAGAATTAAGATCTTGAAATAAAGAATTGTGTGTGAACGTCAATTGAGTTTTATTATTAAGAGCAATTAAGGAAGGATTGTAATTAAGTGCAGATAAGTCATTCGCTGATACCACACCCAAATCACTCATTGCAACATTACGGGCTCCAAATCCAAATTTTAAAAATGCCAATCCGCTCTCTCCCGCAGATTGAGCAAATGAAATAGTACAAAAGAAAAATAAAAACAGAAACTTTATTGCAATATTTTCTTTTCTAGAAGTTAACATTGATTCCTATTATATGTTGGTCACTGGATGAAAAAGGTTCTATAACAAAAGCATAATCTATCCCGAGTTTTATAGAATCTATTGTATAAAAGTATGAAAAACCAAATGAAGGACGGACCGGAAAATCAAAATTACTTATGTTCAGTTTATCTAACCCGGCGCGTAAAAAAAGATTCTCATAAATATTGTATTCGCCTCCAGCTCGCACGAAGTTAGTTCCGCCGTCACTGTTTTCAAATTCAACTGCTGCAATAACCTTTGGCTCATCAAACTTATATGAGAATCCAATCTTTTTCAGCAATGGAAATTTATTCTTAGTGATGTTTCCGTTTGCACCGTATAATTTTCCCGTATCCCATTCATATTTACTATTGATATCCGAGATCATAAATGATAAAGTCATTTCATTACTCAATGAGTACAACGCTCCGAAATCAAATCCAAGCCCCGATGAAGTTACATCCTGGTATAATTTATAATAATAAAATTTAAATGCGATTCCGATCGAAAGTTTTTCAGAAAAACGATTTGCAACTGCTATAAAAAACTGATTCTCGCTCGTTGATAAATCGCCAGTCTTTCTTCCTTCACTATCGCGCGCATCAATGTGTGAGACTCCGGCATTAATTAAACCTACGCTTAAACCTACTACTGATCTTGGTTTGGTTGTCCCATCAGCATTTTCTCTTTTACCTAATTCAAATCTTTTTGTAAAATTTAAGAAATTGAGTGAACGATCTAAAGAAAGAAGGCTATAAGAAGTTTGAAATGAATTTCCTTCTTGAAACGGAATCAGCGCGGGATTGTAATATGAAACAAGGTTTCCTTCCTTAACAGCAGACATAGCATTCCCCATTCCCATTCCGCGTGCACCAAAACCCATACGGCTAAAAGCACCAGGCATACTGCTAATTTCCGAGATGGATGCCTGCGCATATGCAAATGACGACACAAGAAATATTTGTATAATTATTTTTCTGATCATTACATTATAACCATAATTTTTCCATACAAAGGTGTACCCGTTCCAAGATCAATTCTATAAAAATAAATTCCGTTAGGAACGATTTTCTCGTTTTCATCCCTTCCATTCCAAAATTCAAAATTTTCACTACTAATATTTTTATAAGAATTTTGAATCAGAGTTTTTACAAGATTCATCCCAAAATCAAAAATACGAATAGTAACATTTGCCGCTTGAGGAGTTGAATATTTAATCCTAATACTTTCTTCATCGGGAGAAAAAGGATTTGGGAACGCATAAGTGTCACTTGCAGAAGCAAGTTTTTCAGAAGCCAAAAATACTTTCCAGTTGCCGCTCCAGAATCCTGCTGTTTCTTTTAATCGTGCTAAACCGTTTAGTGTTCCCAGCCAAATATCATAAGAATTATCTTGATTACGATTTACCTTAACGCTGCGAAAGTGTTTTGTATTCAAACTTACATTTTTGTTATCATCAATAATTTCAGGTGCGGCAATCCAGGTAGAACCGTTATTACTCGATCTGTAACAACCGTTCTGAGTTGCAACAAACACATCTGCGGCAACATAATTTCCGGGATTACCAAAATATTTAAATCCGAAATCGAGGACGCGTTCATCACTAAGAAAAGTTTTCCAGTTTAGACCTCCGTCATTAGATGAACTTACTCCCCAGTATTCCGATTGTCCCTCTGCTTTCCAGGTACCGGCCCAAATAGAATTATCAAAATCATTTTTTTCTAAGGATAAAATAAAATTACCGCTAATAGGATTGGTTTGATTTGTATGATTAAACTTTGTCCAGCTTATTCCGCCGTCAGTACTTTTATTTATTCCACCAGCCGTGCCGACATAGATTGTGTCATCATCAATTGTAAGAATGGAAAAAACTCTATGATTTAGATAATTTTCATTGCCAAACTTACCCGATGATGGCTGCAAAGAAAATTTTAATGTGTCCGTTGGTTTAATAGAATTTAGATTGTCCGGTGGAAGTATTACACGCTGCCATTTATAATTTGGATTAGAAAATAAACTATCAATATTCGCTTTACGCAATCCACCCGCTTTAGTTGCTATCCATATAGTATTTTTTGTGAAACCGATATCATATATAAAATTTTGAACTGCAGTAGTTACTGGAAGCGCTCTGATCTTATTTATTCCGTAAACAATACTCGAATCACCAGGGTTATCAATAGGTTGTGAAATCACCTTCCATGTTTGTCCCTGGTTGGTAGAATACCTTAGCCCGCTGCCTTCACCGTCGCTACTTCCTCCTCCCAAATCGTAAGGATGCCAAGTTGAAGCCCAAACAATACTATTGTAGTAACCAACGTAAGAAACACTTTCAGTTCCAAATTCTTGAACGTTGTAATAGTTTGTCCAGCTCAAACCGTTATCAGTTGATTTACTTAATCCTTTCGAAGTAGCCAACCAAATAACATTATCATGAATTAATATTTTTTCTATTGTATTGCTTTGCTGCGTTACATCTCCAGATGTAACATTATTTTCTTTCCCCAGATTGTAATTAGTCAACTTCTGCTGTGCGAAAAGATCAACAGCCAAAACAAAAAATAAATATGTGATCAGAATTTTTCTCATTAATTAACGGTCATGTTGGAAGTTATTATGTTACTTAATTTTGCCGGTATTCCTTTATCCTTTGCCTGGAATTCAAATCTCCAGACCCCTGTTTGAGAAGTTGCACCAAAAGAATTTTTGAAAGAATAAATCCCGTCACCTGCTTGAACATCACCGTAATTACTGCTTCCGTCATCATGCATTAAAAAGGATCCTGAACCATTATCATCCTGAGCGCCCGGAGTAACTACGGTGTTATCTGGTCTAATTAACTTGAAATAAACTTGAGAAATGTCGTTTAGTCCGTTTGTATCTTCTACTTTTATTGTAAATGTAAAACCATCCCCTCTATTAACGGATACAGGAATTATTAGATTTGATAATGAGGGTGCAAAATTTGTTTGTCCGTTATCATACGAATAAATACTTGCCCCGATTTTTTTCACATTGTCTGGAGAAATGCGGACATTGTCTTCAATATAATATTCAATTTGATATATCCCGTTTGAAAATTTTCTACTCATAACATACTTAGCCGAGTAAATTCCATCACCTCTATTCTGATCTCCATTTTTTTGAATATCTCCGTTATCAAGTAAATCTATACGGGGGAATTTAGTTTCAACCCCTTCAATAGTTTTTACGGTACACCAAACGGATTTTATTTCTGCTGTATTTTGAAGTTTGACCGAAGTAGTAATAATTGAGTCTAAGGCATTGGTAGAAAATGATACCGGTGCAGATATTTCTAATACTTTATAATCAACTAATCTGGAATCCACAATCCCTTCTGGAATTTTATCGCATGAGATAAATGCCGAGATAATTAAAAATAGACCGAAAATATTTATTGTAAATTTTTTCATGTTTAAAGGAATCAACGAGAAATGAATCTTTGAATAATTGGATTTATCATCGGTATGCATAAAAAAAGAAAACACCATAGAGAATTTGCTATCCTATCTTAATTGAATTCAAAAAATAACAGTAGCAGAGTTCTCTATAATCTTTTCCCATTTTCTTGGATGTAAATTAATGGATGTTTGATAATATAATCAAGAGTAATCTTTAATCATCAATTCAAAATGAAATTATAATTGGTGTGGGAGAAAATGAAAGGATGAAGATAAGAATTGCTATATAACCGACAACCTTCCTTTTCCAGTCTAAATTTTCAAATTGATATACAGGCGGATGCTTAATCTTAATAAAGAAAAAAAGTATTAATGACCAAAATAACCAGCCGCTCCAACCGATAGTTATACCAAAATTCAGAAATGATTGTAATATTCCCAATACTCCGAGCAATAACAATATTATCATTGCTATACTTGCAACTGCTTCATGTTTTTTTTCACCGAACATGCTGTAAATAACATGCCCGCCGTCCAATTGTCCCACCGGAATTAAATTCATTGATGTAATAAACAATCCTCCCCATCCCACACACAAAAACGGATAATGATAAACTTCGGACATTGGCGGGACAAATTGCGATGTATTAGTAAACAAAAATTTTAACATGGAAAATAAAAGTGTATCTCCGAATGCTAAACCTATCGCATTTTTACCATAATCCGGCGAATAATAATCCGGATGAATTTGTAAAATATACTCCGCCGGTGGTAAATGAGTAAAACCATAGATCAATACAATTAAGCAAGCTACAAAACCAGCAATTGGTCCGGCGGCCCCGATATCAAACATCGCTTTATTATTTGGAATCGGTTCTTTCGTTTTTATTACAGCGCCCATAGTTCCAAAATTCAAGAAACCACTAATAGGCGGAAATGGAATGAAGAACGGTAGTGTAACTTTTACTTTATGATAAACTGCCGCAAAAAAATGTCCGAACTCATGAACTCCAAGAATAAATAATATTGAGAGAGAATATGCAAACCCAAACTTCAAATCACTTAACTGATAAGGACCCATTTTACCTGTTGTCCATTCAATTCCTGCAAGAACAGTTGTTATGAATGTAACTACAAACAATGAAATGTGAAGGATATAATTATGCTTATATTTTCCCCCGCGGAACAACTTAATGAAAGTCTCAAATATTTTATTAGGCATTCTATAAATCCAGATTTATTCCAAGAGCCGAGTATTCTCTTCTTACATCAAAATATTCACCGTTAGTATCATAACCGTTATAATATTGATAAAATATTCTCAGTCCTCTTCCCTCGATCTTACCAAATTTCACTCCGGCATTTAATGTAAAATTTCTTTTATTGTCGTTGGTTCTCATTATTCCGTCGGCAGATATGTAAGGAGATATATTATAAGAAAGAGCATCTTTAGCAAAATATTCCAATCCAGCTTGTAAGGAGGCCTTCCCAATTCCGGCAGGATCTACATGGTAAAGGTATGTTCCCCCAACATAAATTCTTAAATTATAAAATGAATAGAACCCCAATACTTCCACAAACTCACGGCTAAAAACCCTTGGGCTCATTCCATCTTTCCACTGCTGAAGAGTCTTATCAAAATGTCCGTCAACAAAATGAGCACTAATATGACTTAACCTAATACGAGCGCCAAATGCGTAATCATGTACAGCAGTCTTAAATCCAAAATTTAATCCGAACATATAATCAATTGCATCAACAGGGAAGTGAAAGTTATCCTCTTTTTTTAAGAGGGTCCACGTGAAGAGATCGGCACCAATTGAGAAAATTTCACTGTTGTGTTTGAGTCTTACCAGATCCATTGAGTTCCCTATATTTAGAAACAATTGGTTGCTATCCATTTTAAATACAAATCCCAGCTCTGGCTCCAAATGATTTGCAGTAAAGGGATGAATCGTCAAATCATTGGGGAAAAATTCAATTTCAGTTTCGGGTAAATTCTGCGCCTGGCCAACAAATGGGAAAATCAAAATCAAAAGTATTAGATATTTTTTTTTCATAACAGGCTTCATAAAATTATTAAAATGTCCTTCCTTTCCATCTCACTTTTCTATTTGGAAGTACTATAAATGGAAGCACTAATACATAAATGATAAAATAAATCTCAAACGAAATGAAATGAGAAAATTTCATTCTAAGATTCAATTTATTAAATACAGGTTTAACAAAAAAATAATCGGCACATATTTTAAAGATGCTTAAATATAATCCCGTCATTGAGAAAAAGAAAGGAAGCAATAACATAGCTGCGTGGACTATATATCCCCAAACCATAACCGAGTAACCGATCAAATCACTTTCCATTCCGCCAACACCCCAGCGTTTCTTTTGCCAATATAAAGTTTTCCAATCGGGACAAGCTTTTGATGTAACTAATGCGCCAACATCAAGAGGGTAAATTATTTTATATTTTTTTAGATCATGAATTGCCATCAATAAATTAAAATCTTCTGTCACTGAAAAAGGCAGCCCTTCATAACCGCCGACTTCTTTGTAAACACTTTTCCGGTAAGACATATTATTTCCTATACAGCTTAACGGTTTACCAAGATTTATTGAACCGGCTGCAACAGTAAGAAGATAAACAAAATCTATAGCCTGCATTCCGCTAAATGAATTTTGATCTTGTTGAGTTGTAAATCCGCCGACAAAACCGATGTCTTTATTATAATATGATGCGTGCGTTACAACCCATTCTGGAGATACGGTACAATCCGCATCCGTAGTAAGTATAATCTCTCCTTTCGAAATCTTGATTGCATTTGCAAGTGCGTTTGTCTTTCCTTTTAACGAACCGATAGATTCATTAGGAATTATACATTTAAACTTTGGTTTATTTTTTATGAACGATTCAATAATCTCATCAGTCGAATCGGTAGAATGATCGTTAACAATAATTATTTCAAGCTTATCGCTCGGATAAACAAGATTATTAAGGGATTGTAAACAATCTAGAATATTATTTTCTTCATTACGCGCTGCAACAATTACCGTGGCTAATGGATATTTGTCTTCCGGTATTTTAGAATATTTCTTACCGGCTCCAATAGTAAATATCACAAGTTGGATAAAATAGAGAGAAAGCCCGATTAAGAAAACGATTTCGAACAGCAACTTAATTCACCTTTAAAAGTAAAATCATAGTTATAAGTTAAAGCGAAGAAATCTATATTGCACATGTAAATTTAAATTTTAATAAAAAGTTAATGTCAAAATTACAACCATTAAAGCGATTTGGACAAAATTATTTAATTGATAAGAACATCATTCAAAAAATTGTACGGGAATTTAATCCGCAAAAAACTGATGTTGTTATAGAAATCGGCCCGGGTACAGGTGCATTAACAACCGAGCTGATGAATGCAGTCAAAAAACTATATGCAGTTGAAATTGATAAACGAGTTGTAGAGAATTTAGCATTGGGGTTTCCGGTGGTCACTGTGATTAATCAAGACTTTTTGAAAATGGATTTAAATTTTGTTGCTGATGAATCTCCCATAAGAATTATCGGTAATATCCCATATAATATTACTTCACCAATATTATTTAAGTTGATTGAGAATCGTTCTCTGGTTTCCGATGCGATGCTGATGGTTCAGTTAGAAGTAGCACAAAGGATAACTGCCAAAGAAAAAAGTGACGATTACGGAATACTTGGCGTACTTCTAAATTATTTTGCTAATACAAAATTATGTTTTAAGATTTCACCGAATGTTTTCTATCCAAAACCAAAAGTTGAATCAGCAATGATTCATCTTAATTTTACGAAGAAACTTTCAAGCGATGTTGACGACAAACTTTTTATTCAGGTTGTAAAAGCGGCATTCGGAAATAGAAGAAAGAAATTAAAAAATTCACTCGGCAATAGTACTTTTTCGGAAATAGTTTTTGATAATTCCGAATTTGATTTATCGCGTCGCGCTGAGGAATTAACAATCATGGAATTTGTCGAACTGACCATGATTATAAAGAATTATCAAAGTAAACTGATACGGAATTAATTACACTCTGAGCATGAACTTTTTCAAATCGTCTATCAAGAATTTATTGCCGGTTGATTTTATCGTTATCATTTTTTGTCTTCTTCTTTCTCTCTTAAATTTAATCTTCATTCAAAAAATTACATTGTGGCATATTCATATCCTGACAAATATTATAATTATCGAATTTATCTTGTTAACCGTTTACCAGGAAATAAAAACGCAGAGCTTTATTTGGAAACAATTTCATCTTTGGTATTTGGTCCCTCTTATATTTATTTTTTTCAAAGAATTATATGGAATGATTGATCCGGTTCGTGGAATTATTTATGATAATATATTGATTCTGATTGACCGTTTTATCTTTAGATTTGATCCTACAGTAGAATTGTACAGGATTGCAAATCCATATCTTACAGAGCTGTTGCAAATTGTTTACGGAACATTTTTTTTCTTGCCGGTAATTCTTGGAATTGACCTAATCCGGCAAAAGAAATCCCAAGAATTTAATTACTCGGCTTTCATAATTGTTTATGGATTCATTCTTTCTTTCATAGGATACATTTTAGTCCCGGCAATTGGCCCGCGCTTTACACTTCACAACTTTGAGACTAATAATTTAGAATTACCCGGCTTATTTGTAACAGACTTTTTGCGTGAGGTTGTGAACAGCGGAGAATCAATTCCGAGTGGAACACTTAATCCGGCTTTGATAGTTCAACGCGATGCATTCCCAAGCGGACATACACAAATGACATTACTCGTTATGTTTCTTTCAATAAAATTCAAAAGTAAGTTGAAGTGGTTTTTTGTTATAAACGGTTCATTGTTAATTTTTGCTACTGTTTATCTTAGATATCATTACGTTGTTGATCTAATAGGCGGATTACTATTTACGATCTTCACGTTGTGGAGCGGTAAGCATATTTACCATTGGTGGATTAGGATAAAAAAAGAAATTTGATTTATGCGGTATAATAATCATGATCTTGATTTCAATAAAAGCAAGTACAAACAAGAACAGGATCATGATCAAGAGAAAGATCATGAGTATGATTAAATAATAAGGCCGGCATCAACTTTTTGGATTGTTTCAATTATTGACCAAAAATATCTATCCAAAGAACAATTGGCATCTTCACGTAAATAACAATTACCGTTTTCTTGAGCACGGCATTCAACACAGACAGTATCTTTTAATTTTTGATGAATCTCCTGCATGTTATCGGAATCAGTATTATGAATTACTTCTATTATTCGAGGTAAAAATAATTCGACGGCGCATGATTCTTTCTCATTTAATGTGCAGCTCCCCTTTTCGCCGGAATCTACACATATCGAACATACATTTTGTTTTAATGCTTTTAAATATTTATCCATAAATTTGATTGTCCATTATTAATCGAATTAACCCCGTGATTAATCACGGGGTTATACCAAAATTATGCTAACAAACCGTTTCAACGGTTTATAAAACTAATATTAATTAAAACTTAACAATAAGATTTATAAGATGGAAGGCACAAATAAAAAAACTCAGGTTAGAAGAATTTTTGATTCCATTTCTCACAGATATGATTTTTTAAATCATTTTCTAAGTGTTGGTGTTGATCTTTATTGGCGGAAAAAAGCTATCAAACTTTCCGGAATGTCGTCCGAATCAAAATTGCTGGATATTGCTTGCGGGACGGGTGATTTTGCAATCACAGCTAAAAAATTTGGAATAGAAAAAATATTCGGTGCCGATCTTTCATTTAATATGCTTTTACTCTTCAACAAAAAAGTTGATTGGATTAACGGGAAAGCAGTTGAAACAGTTGCTGAGCATCTCCCATTCAAAGATGAATCATTTACAAATATTACGGTAGCTTTTGGCGTACGTAATTTTTACGATATACCTCGATCATTTAAAACTTTTCACCGTGTTCTTTCCGCAAAGGGAAAAGTTACAGTTCTTGAATTTCGCCTCCCTTCAAATCTTCTTGTAAAAAATTTTTATCTCTTTTATTTCAATAAAGTTTTACCATTTATCGGAAGATTAATTTCCAAAGACAAAGAAGCATATACTTATCTGCCGGAATCTGTCGGCGAGTTTGACAAAAAAGTTAATCTTGTTAAACTTTTTAATGAATGTGGTTTCTCTAAAATAGAGAAGTATTCTCTTTCACTTGGATTAGTTCAGATTGTAATTGCAGAAAAATAAAGTAACTGCATCCGACCCTCTAAACAGCGAAAAATTATTTCTATTTATACTTTTTCTCTATCTCTTCAATTTTATTTTTTTTATAATCAGAAACTCCAACCATTAATCCGGCAGTTGTAATAACAGCTCCAACAACTTGATAGGTAGTTACGTTTTGACCGAATAAGAACATCACAAAAGGAATTATTGCCAAATAAACATTTGTATAAGGGACCCAAAAGTGCGCAGAGAAACGTGCAAGTTTGAAAAATCCAAAACTGTAGATATATCCGGTGAATCCCGCTAATACTACAAATAAAATCGGCCACCAATTTTTGGGAATGATCGAACCTTGGAACAGAGAAAAGAATCTGTGATACTCAGTTGATGCGAATATTTTCTTAACATTTTCTTTCGTTGCTTCATCAAGATTTTCTTTCTGAATATATGAACCGTCTTTTTCAAAATAACAGTTTAGAAGATATTCTTTTTTTTCTGAATCTAGTTTTGCTAATACTCTTGTCTCAAATGTATTTGCTTTTATATGATCGGGAATATTTACATTCATCAAATCACCAAGTAATGGAATAATAAAAAGCGCAGAAGTGATAAAAACCATCTTCCATATCTCGCGCCATACTACAAGTGCGTTCGGTCCGACTCCCTTAAACGCAGTTTGTACAGTTTTATTATTTAATATTTGTTGAGAGAAGAGGCAACAATTAATTATGATTATCCAAATAATTGCAGAACCATCAAGAACCGACTTCGGGTCAACGACACCTCCCATAATGCGTGGAAAATACGGTATTGACAATCCGGCTATGACTAACAATACACCAATCCAGTGCGCTTTTCTGATTGGAGCATTAAAAAGAAATTTTCCAAAAAACGGAAGGAGTGCTAAATAAATATTTACATACGGTGCAAAGAGATGAGGGGAATAATATCGTGGTAAATAAAAGAAGCCGATGTTTTCTATCACTCCGGTGAATGCACAAATCATAATCGTGGCCATAGAAATCATACCGGGCCATAAATACTTTAATTTTTTGCCTCGAATAACTTCTATTATAACAGCAATTACTGCCCAAGCTAATTTTGATAACTCACGCCACCACGTCATCACACCAGGAGAAACACCTACCGGCTGGTTACCAACAAATCTTTCCTGATTCCCCATCCAGTTAAGAACATACTGACCGCCTAAAGCCCCATTAATTATTGAAAGCCATAAGATTAGTAAGATCCATTCCATTTAGAACAACCTCATCTATTAATAGATGCAACAACAACTAATTAAATAAATGAATAGTTTTAGCCAATATCAACGAAATTATAAATCCAATAATTTTTCTTTAAGCAAATTGAATGATTGTGCGCGGTGGCTAATTTTATTTTTTTCCTCAAAGTCCATTTCAGAAATTGTTTGATTATAACCATCCGGAATAAAAATCGGGTCGTAACCGAATCCGTGCATACCACGTTGTTCCAATATTATTTTACCGTGTAATTCTCCAAACGCTTCAATTTTATTTTTGCCATCGTAAAAAACAGCACAGCTAATAAATTTTGCTTTGTGCGGTTCGGAAAGCGCTTTCAATTCATTAATGACTTTTAAGTTGTTGTCTTCGTAAGTACAATTCACTCCTGCGTATCTTGCTGAATAAACGCCTGGTCTTCCATCAAGCTGATCAATTGAAAGCCCGGAATCATCTGCTGCTACGGGTTCTCTATAAATATCATAAACGGTTTGAGCTTTGATGAAAGCATTCTCGCTAAATGTTTTTCCGTGTTCTTCTATATCTATATTATTTCCGAGATCATAAAGTGAGATTATATCAATAGATGTGTTTGCAAAAATTGCTTTAACTTCTTTTGCTTTACCAATATTTTGTGTCGCAAAGATTAGTTTCAAATATTTACCCGCTTCAATAATTGTTGTAATTCATCTTTACCATAATTAATTAATTCATTCTCATCAAACATCAAACATCTTCCATCATCCATAACTAATTTACCATCAATCAAAACTGATTTTACATTTTCTTTAGACGCAGAATAAACAATACTTGAATAAATTCCTTCATCATTAATTTGCAATGGCTGATCGGCTTTGTCGAGATCCAACAAAACTAAATCAGCTTTCTTTCCAACTTCAATGCTTCCAACTTCTTTCTCGATATGAAGAGCTTTAGCACCTTCAATTGTAGCAAGCCGGAAAATTGTTAGTGCATCCATCACAGTTGAACCATGAATCGGTTTTTGGATTAAAGCAGCGAGACGCATTTCATTAAATATACTTAATCCATTGTTGCAAGGAGCGCCGTCTGCGCCGAGTGAAACAGAAATCCCTTCTTTGATGTACCGCGGAATATTTGCAATACCTGAGCCAAGTTTTAAATTGGAAGACGGGCAATGCACAACTCTAACCGAGTTTGTTTTTAATGTCTTGACTTCAGAATCATTCAAATGCACACAATGAGCGAGAACAGTATTCTTATCAAGTATTCCAATCGAATCAAAATATTCTACATTTTCTTTTCCGGTCTTTTGTTTAACGGCTTTAATTTCAGATTTATTTTCCGAAGAATGGGTATGAAATACTGAACCGGGAAAATCTTTCATCATTTCTTTTGTTTCTTTGAGAAGTTTTTCGGAACAAGATAAAACAAAACGCGGAGCGAAACCGTATTGCACTTTACCATTGTTTGAATTATGAAATGATTTTGCCAAATCATAAGTTGATTTGAGATTCCAATCCGTGGTTTCACAAAATGCCGGATACAATTCATTCTTATCCATCATACAGTTACCGGCAAAAGCACGAATACCTGAAGCTATCAACTCTTCAAAAATTATTTCTTGATATCGAAGTGTGCCCATATCAAGTAAAGTTGTTGTACCTCCAGTTAACAGATCATTCAAACCTAATCTGACTGATGCACGAAGAGAATTTTTTGTATGAGAATTCTCGTAAGGAAAAATTCTTTTTTGAAGCCAATCTAATAACTCCAGATCGTCTGCTAATCCTCTAAACAACGTTTGGCAAAGATGTATATGAGTTTGAATGAACCCGGGAATGAGTGTGCAACTATGATAATCTAAAATGTCGCCATTGTATTCAGATGTTTTAAGATCTTTTAGCGGAACAATTCTTTCAATTTTTCCATCAATTATTTCAACTGCATGATCATGAAGAATCTCGTTCTTAGCATTGACCGTAACAATTTGTTTTGGAATTAAAAGTTTACGCTTCATTTTTTATTTTTCTCGGCAAATATTTCATCCATCTTCTCAATCGCATAACGCAAGTGAGGTATTACAATAGAACCGCCTACGATCAAAGCAACATTAAATGTTTCATATAATTCTTCTTGTGTTGCCCCTTCCTCAATCGAACGGTCAATATGATAAAGTATGCAATCGTTGCATCTCAAAACCATTGAAGAAGAAAGTCCCATCAGTTCTTTTGTCTTTGAACTTAATGCACCGTTAACATAAGCTTTATTGTCTAACGCAAAAAATTTATTATAGTCTCGAAAGCCTGAATTCAGTATTCGATCATTCATTTCTTTCCGGTAAGCGCGGAATTCATTTACTGTTGATTTCATCTTTAATCTCCTACAATCTATTAAGTTCTTTCTTAAGATATTTACCGGTTACACTGTTTTTATTTTCTGCAATATCTTCCGGCGTTCCTGAAGCTACTATCTCGCCGCCGTATTCACCTCCGCCGGGGCCTAAATCAATAACATGATCGGCAACTTTAATAACATCCAGATTATGTTCAACTACAATCACGGTATTTCCTTTATCAACAAGTTGGTTCAAAACTTTGAGCAAAATATTAACATCCTCAAAGTGTAATCCGGTTGTCGGCTCATCTAAAATATAAATAGTTTTTCCTGTTCCAACTTTACTCAATTCCGTTGCTAATTTCACTCTTTGAGCTTCACCGCCCGATAATGTTGTTGCCTGCTGACCAAGTTTGATATAACCCAAACCAACATCGTTAAGTGCTTTTATTTTCCTTCGAAGTGCCGGAAGATCTTCAAAAAAATCTACCGCAGTTTCCACTCTCATATCCAAAACATCAGCAATTGATTTTGTTTTATATAATATTTCTAAGGTTTCATGATTATATCTTTTTCCGTTACAAACTTCACATAGCACATAAACGTCAGGCAAAAAATTCATTTCAATTTTTTTTAAGCCGTCGCCTTCACATTCTTCGCATCTTCCGCCGGAGACATTAAAACTAAATCTGCCCGGTGCATAACCGCGCATTTTTGATTCAGGCAGCTGAGCAAACAAATCACGAATATGAGTGAACAATCCTGTATAAGTAGCCGGATTAGATCGGGGTGTTCTTCCAATTGGAGACTGATCAATCTCAATTACTTTATCTATGTTTTCTAATCCTTTAATTGATTTGTATGGCAGCGGCACGACTTTCGAGTCGTAAATTTTCTTCATTAGAATTTTTACAAGTGTTTCATTTATCAATGAAGATTTTCCCGAACCGCTTACGCCTGCAACTGCAATAAAACTCGCCAGAGGTATTTTTAGATTTATTTCTTTCAGATTATTTCCGCCTGCACCTTTGAGTTCAATAAATTTTCCATTTCCCATTCTTCGTTCCGGTTTGAACTCTATCCTTTTTTTATTTAGGAGATAATCAATAGTTAATGAATTTTTACCGTTTGAAGATTTAACAATTGTATCCGTATTTCCAAGAAGACAAATTTCTCCGCCATGTTCACCTGCAAACGGGCCAAGATCAACAATGAAGTCCGAACTTTCAATTGTTTCGCGGTCGTGTTCAACAACAATCACCGTATTACCAAGATCGCGAAGATCTTTAAGTGAATTTATAAGTTTAATATTATCAGCTTGATGTAACCCAATACTTGGCTCATCCAAAACATAAAGCACTCCGGCAAGCTGCGAGCCGATTTGTGTAGCTAATCTTATTCGCTGTGATTCACCGCCTGAAAGTGTTCGTGCAGATCTGCTCAGAGTTAAATAATCTAAACCAACATTTAATAAAAAATCGAGGCGAGAATTGATTTCTTTTAAGATTTGCTTTGCAATTATTGCTTCCCGTTTGCTGAGTTTTAGTGAGGAGAATAATCCTTTGGCTTTGACTATCGAAAATTCTGTTGCTTGTGAGATATTATTACCATTTATCGTAACAAAAAGCGATTCTTTCTTTAACCTTCCGCCATTGCAAGTTGAGCACGTAAGAGTATTCATATATGATTCTGCCCATTCACGAATTTTATTTGACGAAGTGTTATCGTAATAATGTTTAATATAATTTATCACCCCGGTAAATTTATGCTGATATGTTACTGTCCTTCCTCCGCCGTATGTATATGTGAATGGTATTTTCTCTTTCGTACCGTTTAAGAGAATATCCAGTTGTTCCTTAGATAAATTCTTTAGGGGCGTGTCATAATCAAATCCAAATTTCTTTACAATTACTTCTAATTGATTAAAGAACCAAACGGTTCTCGGCCTTCCAAGCGGAGATAAACCTTCTTCGTTAATTGTTTTATCCCAATCCGGAATAATTAAGTTGATATCCAGTTCCTTCTTTTCACCAAGTCCGTCGCAATCAGGGCAAGATCCGTAAGGAGAATTAAACGAAAAAGAATTTGGTGCGAGTTCTTGAAAACTAATTCCACAATGGACACAAGCAAGATTACGGCTAAATGTTACATCTTCTTGCCCGTCATTAATTAAAACATTTCCATTCCCGTAATTCAGCGCTACTTCTATAGATTCGGCAATTCTTGATCTCGATTTTTCACTAACTTTAATCCTATCAACAACTATTTCAATATTGTGAATTTTGTAACGGTCAATCTTTATAGGTTCGTTCAAATCATAGGTTTCATTATCAACCCGGACACGAATAAAACCATCTGCTAAAATTTCTTGAAATAGTTCTTTGTAATGTCCTTTTCTTCCTCTAATAACGGGTGCAAGTATTATTATTCTCTTATCGTTAAATTTTTCTAAGATGGTGTCAATAATTTGATCGGTGGATTGTTTTTCAACAGGCCTCCCGCAATTATAACAATGAGGCGTTCCAACTCGTGCATATAAAAGCCGGAGATAATCATAAATTTCCGTTACAGTTCCTACAGTAGAGCGCGGATTACCATGTGTGGATTTCTGTTCTATAGAAATTGCCGGACTTAATCCTTCGATCAGATCTACATCAGGTTTTTCAAGTACGCCAAGGAATTGACGGGCATAGGCAGAAAGAGATTCAATATATCTGCGTTGTCCTTCAGCGTAGATCGTATCGAAAGCTAAGGATGATTTTCCTGAACCGGACAATCCTGTAATCACAACGAGTGAATCGCGGGGTATCTCTAAATCAATATTTTTAAGATTGTGTTCCCTGGCCCCTTTGATTATTATTTTATTTATAGAGTTCAAATAGATAAATTTCCGCAGTTCAAAATGTTATTGTAAGCATTGGAAGTTTGAAAATCAATTTTTAGTGAGAATAAAATAATGTCTAATCTACCATTTCAGATAAAAACAATAGCTGCAGAATCTGAATTCCGATTCAAAGAGAAAGGATCTATGTTTATAGGATTATCCTCGCCGATTAATTTAGAGGAAGACGTGGTTAATTTCTTAAACTCAGTTAAGAAGAGATTCTACGATGCAACACATCATTGTTTCTCATATAAACTGGCTGATGGATTATTCAAATATTCTGATGATGGCGAGCCGAATGGAACTGCAGGAATAAGAATCCATAATGCACAAAATCATTTCGAACTCACAAACATTATTACAATTGTCGTTCGATATTTTGGCGGCGTTAAATTAGGTGTCGGTCATTTAGGAAAAGCTTATTATGAAACAGCAATACAAAATTTAGAGGCTTCAAAAAAAATTGAAAAAGAATTATATCAGAATATAGAACTAGAATATAAATTCGAACAGACTAAATATGTTCATCATCTGATATCAAAATTTGAATTAGTTGTAAACAAAAATTTGTTTGAATTGTCCCCAATAATGCATTGTTCAATTAAAGCTTCTAAAGTAAATGAGATCTCGTCTGAGTTAAATCAGAATTACAATCCGAGTTTAGTTTTAAGAATTACAAATAACTTATTCTATCTGAATATCTGAAACACAGATCATTATTAGTCCTAATTATTGACAAAGAGTTCTCTTTTACTTAATTTGATCATAAGATAAGAGGCTCCCTTAAATCTCAAATACTTATTATTATTTAACAAAAGAGGAAATAAATGATATATACTAAAACGGGAGAATACGCAATAAGAGCAATTTTGTTCTTGGCTCGTCAATCCAAAGAAAGCTTGATTATGTCTTCAGAAATAGCAAAAAGTGAAGACATTCCGGCTCACTATCTAGCAAAAATTTTGCAAAGAATGGCTAAATACGGATACGTTGATTCATTTAAAGGAAGAGGCGGCGGATTTAAGATTACGGAATTGGCAAAAAAGAGTTCTATTCTTGAAATTGTTGAGAGAGTGGAAGGACCTGTTATTAATTTAAAATGTGTTACAGGTCTAAAAGAATGTTCGGAAGAAACACCTTGTCCGCTGCATGAAGAATGGGCTGATTTAAGAAATAAAATCTATAATCTTATTTCAAGCCGATCGGTACAAGATGTTGCTGAAAAATATTTAGAGACTTTGAGAAAAATGAAATAATTCTTTTTTTATTATGAAAAAGGACTTGCTACAAAATATCAAGTCCTTTTTCTATTTCCGGTAATTGTCAAATCCTTCAAATCATTAAAATATAATTTTAGATAACTTAGATCCGAACAAAGTTTATTAAGATTAGATAAACATTGCTGATTTAATTCTAAATATTTTTCCTTAAAGATATTTCTTATAAAATCATTTTCCGCACTCAGTAAATCTTCCAACAATTTTACTACTTTTTGAAGACTATCCTTATACTCGTTTGATGCTTTGACTAAAAATGATTCTTCAACCAACGGATCTTTTCTTTGAATAACTTTTAACAACCCATTTGAGAATTTTGCATTGAATGATATTTCTTTCAACATTTCAAGTTTACTGCTCTGCTGTGCAATCTTTACCAATATTTCTAAATCATCTCTAAAATAGAGACGATTATTAGAAAGTCTTTCCACTGCTTTTAATATTTTGTTTACATCCGGTGAAGATTCATTCATAATTATAATTTTACTCCAAGGCCAATTCCATCACCTATCGAAAGAATTGTAGATTGAAGTTCTGTAGAATTCATAAACATTTTATTAAACTCACGAATGATCTTTGTTGATTTCGTATATGATTCCGGGACAGATTTTGCTGCAGCATAACCGTGCCATAAAAGATTATCAACGAAAAGAACACCTCCCTTTTTTAAAAGCATAAGCGAGTAATGAAAAAGTTTCTCGTAATCTTCTTTGTCTGCATCGAGAAATATTAGATCATATTTTTTATCCAGACATGGCATAATTTCTAATGCATCACCTTCTAAAATATTAATTGAAGAAGTAAGCTTTGCACGTCTGATATATTCTTTAGCAAGTTTAATATTGTTCTTACTCTTTTCGATTGTATCAAGCAATGCTTTTTTGCGAAGTTTACTTGCTATACGGATTGATGAATATCCAATCGCTGTACCTATTTCCAAAACTTTTTTGGGGTTAATAATTGTTATTAATTGCTCAAGAAATTCTGCCGACATCCAATCTAAAATTGGGACTTTATTCTTCGCAGCATAAATCTCCATTTCTTTTATTAAAGATTTGGACTCATTCCTTAAAAAAGTCAGATATTTAACCTGATCATCATATAATATATTGGACATTTTTTTATTGTAATTTTTATTTAAGTAAAATCATTTTTTTAGT
>VEPI01000047.1 GCA_012026935.1 Melioribacter sp.
TGGAGAAGAATTCCTTTCCGAAAAAGAAAAATTGAGCGAATATGTTATGCTTGCATTTCGTAGTAAAGGACTTGACCTGATTGAATTAAAGAATTTTTTTGGATTTAGTTGGTATGAAAAGAACAGAAATTTATTTGAACAACTTCAAAAAGAAAAATTTCTTACAGAAAAAAATAGTTTCATTTCATTCACTCCCCGCGGTTATGCAATCTGTGATGAAATTCTAACAAAACTTTCCTACTAAACGGAGCTGCTGCCTTAATAAGAAAATTATTTGAGTTGCTTTTAAATTCCTTGGTTGTAATTTACATAAGAGAATTAAGGGGTGCATATGCTAATTCATTTTCTAAAGAAAAATATTATTGTTCTCATCTGTTGTATTCTTTCTTACGCATTGTTAAGTAAAATTTCTGCTCAGACTATTGAACGCTATTCAAAAATTAATATCAATAACATTTCAACTTTTATTTATAATACTGGAAAAGCAGATCTTTCACTCACCGGCGATTCGAGTTTTAATTATCCAATTGGTTCTTCGGGAACATGTGTATATGAATCGGGATTACTTTGGACAGCAAAAGTAAATGGACAACTTAGAAGCGGCGGATTTTGTTTTAATACCGGATTAATGCCCGGCAAAATTTTAACTAACGGTACAGCCGAAAATCCAGCTTCTGTTTCTGTTAGACCTTTTCGAGTGCGTCTAGATTATAAAACTGCAGATTTAACAACAGAAGTTAAAGACGAAGGAAAAGAACGGCAAACAATTTTTACTCAGTATGAAAAAGATTGGAACGAATGGCCCGCAAGCAGCGGTGCGCCATTCAAAGATGTAAACGGGAATGGAATTTATGAATCATCAATAGACATTCCGGGTGTTCCAAATGCAGATCAAACAATTTGGTTTGTTACAAATGATCTTGATTCAATTCAAACTAAAAAACTTTTTGGTGCCACCACGATGGGAATTGAAATGCAGACAACTGTATGGGCTTACAAAAATGTTGATCCTCTCAACAATATGATCTTTAAGCGTTATATCGTAATCAACAAAAGCAAAACAAGATTTGAAGATATGTACTTTGGAATCTGGTCAGATCCTGATCTTGGCGGTGATGCCGGTGATGATCTTGTAGGATGCGATACGTTGCTTAATTTAGATTTTTGTTATAACGGTGATGATAGCGATCCTTCCTATGGAACATATATTCCTTCAGTTGGATTTTGTCTTCTTCAAGGACCTGTTATTCAAGGTAATTATTATGATTCAGCAAAATTTATGGGAAGGAAAATATTTGGAAAGAAAAATCTGCAAATGACAGCACTTGGGTATTTTGGAAAAGGCAGCAGTTTATATCATGATCCACCTCCTGGAACATATAATGGAACTTTACAACTTTATAATTTAATCAGAGGTTTGCTAAATGAAGGGGCGCCCGTCCCAGATCCAATAAAAGGTGGAACAACAAAATTTCCATATTCTGGAGATCCAATAACCAGACAAGGATTTTTGGGCGGAGTTAATTATCCTAATGTTTGGAATGATATTAGATCTGATCATAGAATGATGCTATGTTCAGGACCATTCAATATGGCTCCCGGAGACACACAAGAAGTTATTTTTGCTGAAATAGCTGCCGGAGGTAATCAAGGTTATTCGCGGTTAGCTTCAGTTTCTTTGCTGAAGAAAGCTGCAAAATATTCTCATCTTTTTTATAAAAATAATTTTGAACCTCCCGCTACGAAAAAAACAATTTCTGATCTTAAAGCTGCTGAGTTAGATAGAGAGATAATTCTAAATTGGGGGAACAATGTTAATAATATAAATGAGATAGAAAATGCTAAATCATCTATTTATTCTTTTCAAGGATACAATGTTTATCAGATTTCAAAATTTGAAACAACTCTTGGGAATAAAAAGCTAATAGCAACTTTTGATATAAAAGACGGAAGGACAATTATTTCTGATGAAGATGTTGATCCTGGTTCCGGGTATGTAAATAACATTATAAAACAATCCGGTACGGATTCAGGATTACAAAGATTCATCTCGATTAAAAAGAATTACTTGGATAATGAACCTCTATATAATGGAACTCAGTATGATTTCGGTGTGAGTTATTACCGTGTAACAAATGATACGGATTCACCTTACAGTTTTGATGAAAGCCCGGTTACAACCGTAACTGTAACGCCTCAATCTCCCAAGCCGGGAGTTAAATTTCAAAATAAGTTCAACGATATAATAACAGCACAACATGTTTCCGGAAATTCACTTGCTGAAGTAAATGCTGTGATAATTGATCCTACTAAATCAACAGGGAATGATTACGAAGTTAGGTTTGAAAGCGTGAACGGAAAATTATCTTTTGAAATTACCAGCTTAACGACGAATAAAACTATATTGTCAAATCAAACCAATTTTGGAGGAGATGAAAATTATTTAGTTTCAGACGGGTTTATTCTGAAAGTTAAAAATGATTCAAATAAACCGTTAACGGAAAATGATGTTTACAAATTCACTATGCCTGGTGTTAATATAAGTTCAACTCTAGGTGAAAATGACATTAACAAAATAAATGTTTTTCCAAACCCATATTACGGAGATGGTGGAAATGAATTTAATAAGTATGATAAACACATAACATTTTCACATCTTCCTCAAAGAGCAGTTATAAGAATTTTCAATCTGGCCGGCCAGTTGGTTCGTAAACTTGAAAAAGATTCTCCAGATCAGTTTTACAGATGGAATATGCTTACAGAAGAAAATTACCAGGTTGCCTCAGGATTATATATAGCACACATTGAACTTCCGGATTTTAGTAAAGTAAAGATTCTTAAACTGGTAATAATCTCAGAAGAATTTATACCGGATCATTTTTAAGAAATAACTTTTTAGGCGGGGAATTATGAAAACAAAATTAATATGGTTCTTAGTTTTAGTTCTATCTTTGAATACAACATTTGCCCAATGGAATATTGTTAACACGGGAAATTACACTTGGAGCGCAGCCTGGGCTATTGATGCTTGCGATTCGGCAACGGCAGTTATATCAGTAACAAACAGTAATGCGGAAAAATTAATTTTATTAACTACAGATGCCGGGATAAGTTGGAAAAATTTGAACTGGCCTAATTATAAATCACCGTACCATTTATCAATAAAAGATGCTAACCATATTTGGGCCGGGTTAAGTGATGGTAAAATAATTGCAACTTCGGATGGAGGAAATACCTGGCAAATGCAATTTAGTGATTCAACTAAAACGCATTGCATAAATTATGTTGAAATGTTTAGTCTAAATGATGGTGTAGCAATGGGCAATGCAATTGAATTTGGTACACCGGAAAGTATTTTCTTTATTGATGAAAACGTAGGCTGGGTTGTTGGAAATTATTTATGGAAGACAACAGATGGCGGAACTACATGGAATGCGCAAGAAAAATTCAGTCCGGACTTTGTTGGGAAAAATATTTACTTCACAGATGAAAATAATGGATGGATAAACGGTGATACTAATCAGAATTTTTACAGAACTACAAACGGCGGAAGCTCATGGCAATTCTTAAGAATAAATATTCCATCTGTTGAAAAATTTTATTTTCAAGATAATGTTGGTTGTACTATTGGCAGTTCTACTCTGATGAGAACAACTAATTCAGGAGAAACTTGGTTTATAGTTTCTTCGAATGATTGGATTAGGGTACATGATTTTTCTTTTATCTCAAAAGATGTTGGATGGGTATCGGCATTCATTTCAACCGGCGGAAATCATTATGTGTTAATGAAAACAACTAACGGCGGAAGCAATTGGATCGAGATTAAATCGTTTGCCGAGGAACCGATTTATTTTGTTCATTTTGCTGATGAAAATATCGGATGGGTAATATCAAAAAAAATTGCAGCCGATTTCTCTGCCGAGACATTTATCAGTTACACTTCTGATGCAGGAGTCACCTGGACAAAAACAAAAATTACCGATTCTCCAATAACAAAATATCAGTTCATACCATATATTGATCAGATAGGACAAAATAAGTTTTTAGTTATTTGTTCCGGAAGCAATTTTATATTTAGATCAAATGACAATGGTGCAACGTGGGAACAATCAAATATAAATTTTGAAATTAGATCTATTTATTTTGTTAATGAGAAAATCGGGTTTGCCGGTTCAACGAATCAAAGAATCTTTAAATCAACAGATAGCGGAAATACATGGACAAAATTGAACGAAAAGCCCCCAACTCAATTTCCATTACTTAAAACAACTAACGGCGGAAACAATTGGTCTATAGTTCAAAATAATTACCTGGGCTGGAGATCTAGTGACGTCTGGCGTAAAGTTGATTTTGTAAATCTGGAAAAAGGTTTCATGAGTCCTTCTTCTTTTTTAACAGGAGACAATCTTGCAGGCTATACTGTGAAAACTGAAAACGGCGGATTGAATTTTAGTAAACTGAATATTTCTCGCTCTGCTCAAGTACTAAAATTTTATAATGAAAATTATGGAGTGGTTTGTAATGCAGGCATTAACTCTTCGTCTTTTAAGGTCTACCGAACAACAAATGCAGGTATTTCTTTTGATAGCGTTATTGTAACAGGAACAACCGGCTGGGGAAGCGATATTGAATTTTTACCCGGTGCACCTTCGAATGTTTGGTTTAGCAGCGGTAAAAATCTTTTTTTTAGTTCTGATTCGGCAAAAACTTGGACTGATGGCGGACTAAGTTTAAGTATTCCATGGATAAGAGATATAGTCTTTGTAAATAAAAGAATCGGTTGGGCTCTCAGTGATAATGCTCTTTACAAAACAGGAAATAATGCCGGGCTTGTTACATCTGTTGATAATAAAAATTCTATTCCGACAAACTTTACTTTAGGCCAAAACTATCCTAATCCGTTTAATCCGTCAACTGTAATCAATTATCAGCTTTCAGAATTTTGTTATGTAACATTAAAAGTTTATGATATACTTGGAAGAGAAGTTGCAACGCTTGTTGATGATCATAAGCAGCCAGGTTATTATAATTCCCAATTCTCAATTGCCAATAACAAATTATCATCAGGAGTTTACTATTACAGATTAAAAGCCGGAAATTATGTTGAAACAAAAAAAATGGTTTTAATAAAATGATGTATTAAAAAATTATTACGGGTGAGAAAATGAAAAGAGAAAAATATTTTTCGTTTTTTGCGCTTACAGTTTTTTTTATTTCGATAATTTGTTCTGCGCAAGATGATTGTCCGAAATATTCGCAACTAGCCAAACAACTTGGTACACCAACAGCGGTTAAAATTAACATCAACAAAATTTCTACAGTAATTCAAAATAATAATGTTGATGATTGTTTATCAGGAAAATCTGGTTTTGAATTTCCAAGGTTGAGTAAAAAAACTGCAGTATATAATTCTAATTTAATGTGGGGAGGAATAAGTGGTGGAAGTATTTTAGTCGGGGGTGCATATTATCTGAGCGGAATAACTCCAGGCAAAATTTTACAAGATGGTACACCTCAAAATCCTAATTTACCCGAAGTGAGGATTTATCGTGTACGACCTGATTATAAAACCAGCAATTTCGAAAATGAAATTGCAGATGGAGAAGGAAGTGCCGACCAAATAAAAATCAAATACGAAAAAGATTGGAATGAATGGCCTGCCAATGATGGAGCTCCTTATAAAGATGTTGACAATGATGGGAAATACAATCCTTTAATTGATATTCCCGGTGTTCCAGGGGCGCATCAAACAATTTGGTATGTTGCAAATGATTTTGATGCAACACTGACTGCTAAGGTAGCCACAAGTGCCCCGCTCGGTTTAGAATTACAAACAACAGTTTGGGCATATAACAAGCCTTACGCTCTTGGAAATAGTATTTTCAAAAAGTATAAAATTACTAACAAAAAAAATACAGTTATTAATAATATGTACCTTGCCTTCTTTGTTGATCCTGATGTTGGAGACGCTGCTGATGATTTTGCCGGGTGTGATACTACATTAAATTTAGGATATGCTTACAATGGTAAGGATGTTGATAACAAGTATGGATCTACTCCGCCGGCCGTAGGATTTGTGATTGTTCAAGGACCCTTAGTGGGTGGCAGTGGTTCGGATGTTGGTATATATAATCAGGTAAAATATAACATTCAAAAAAACCTTGGAATGAATGCTTACTGTTACTTTACGTGTGGCGGAACATTTTTCCCTTGCCCTAATCCTGGATCGAATTTAAGTAATTTGAAATGGTATAATTATTTTCGGGGATTACACCCCGTTACTAATGATTACTTTTCTATACCTGCGGAATTTGGGGGAGGAAAAACAAAGTATACTCTCAGCGGAGATCCAATTGCAAAAACGGGTTGGATTGATGGTGTCCAAAGGCCACCTCATGATAGGTATTTCGAAATGTCAACCGGTCCGTTTGTTTTATCGCCACATGAAACACAAGAATTAGTTATTGCAGAAATTGCTGCTATGGGCAAAGATAGATTTGATTCAATAAAAGAATTGAAAGATTATACAAGATTTATTACAAATATTTATAGAGATAGTCTTTATCGTAGTCCCGAAATATTAACTGGAATTGATGACAAAATTTATTCTATTCCAACTAAATTCTCGCTGGGCCAAAACTATCCTAATCCGTTTAATCCGTCAACTGTAATCAATTATCAGCTTTCAGAATTTTGTTATGTAACATTAAAAGTTTATGATATACTTGGAAGAGAAGTTGCAACGCTTGTTGATGATCATAAGCAGCCAGGTTATTATAATTCCCAATTCTCAATTGCCAATAACAAATTATCATCAGGAGTTTACTATTACAGATTAAAAGCCGGAAATTATGTTGAAACAAAAAAAATGGTTTTGATGAAATAAATTAACTTCACTTTTATAAACAAATATTATCTTATATCTAACAAAAAGCTGAGTTAATCATGAACGACAAATTTAAATTTATTATTCCGGTTTCTATTCTTTCCGGTGCAATTC
>VEPI01000048.1 GCA_012026935.1 Melioribacter sp.
GCGGAGAGAGAGAGATTCGAACTCTCGGTAGCAGTTTCCCACTACGACGGTTTAGCAAACCGTTGGTTTCAGCCACTCACCCATCTCTCCGTGCTGAAATTATCAATAAATTTTCGATGCAAATATAATACTTAACCTTGAATTATGTCGAGAAAAAATTATCTATAAATCCAGGTTATATATTAACCTCTCAATTTCTTTATTAGGAATACAATCAAAAATAAAATGAACGCTGTAACTACTGCTGTGGGTCCGCTGGAGAAATCAAATTTGAATGCGAAGTAAATTGAAATGGGTGGTATAATGGCTCCTACCAGGACAGCAATTAGAAAAACATTTTTAACTTTTTTGGAAAGTAATATCCCTATAGAAGAAGGGATTATTAAATAAGCAAAAGCAAAAACATCACCAACAAAACGCGTAGTAAGAGAAATTCCCGTTCCAACAACGATATAAAAAATAAGCAGCCACACTTTTGAATTAATTCCGTGAGCACTCGCGGATTCTGCGTCGAAGGTAACGAACCTTAACTGTTTTCGAAACACAGCAAATACTGAAATTGTGAAAAATAATATTAAAGCAAGAATAATAAATTCTTTTTGGCTGATAAATAAGATATCTCCTTTGAGAATTGATTCTACCTCAGCAATATCAGCAATTGGACTTTTTTGGATGAACATAATTCTCGCCGCGATTGCAACAACGAATATTATTCCCAGAATTCCGTCTTGTGTTAAATATTTTTGGTGATGTGTTTGTGAAAACACTATAACAGTTAAAATCGCAAATAGTAAAGAATAGAATATCGGTTCAAAATTTTGGAGAAAATTATTTTCTTGAACAGAAACGCCCAGTATGTTTGCAATAAAAGTTTCGATGTGAATTATATGCAAAAACGAAAAGGCAACTCCTGCAATTGCAACTTGAGTTAAAACAGCACCCAGAAAAACAACTCTCTGAGATACAATAAATATTCCGAGAAAACTACAGATAACCCCTGCTAATATACTTCCCAAAATTGCGTAAGGGAATAATTCAATTAATTGATGTAAAGTTTCCATTAATTTTTCTTTAAATGTTTTGGAGTAATAACATATTCGCCGTCAATCAAAGAAATGTGAAAATCCGAAGAATAAGTGTTGCGCAGATTAGTCTCGGAAAGTATTTCTTCGACTTCACCGAACTGAAAATAGTTTTTATCTATTAGAATAATTTTCTTCACAATGTTTGCAACATCAGTTAAAAGATGACTCACAAGAAAGATTGTTAGTTTTTTTTCATTATGAAGTTTGGTAATCAAATCTAAAAGGGAATAGTGCGAAGGCGTATCCATCCCGTTGGTCGGTTCATCAAGAATTAATACTGTGGGTTCAACTGCCAATGCACGCGCAATTAATGTACGCTGCCTCTGTCCGCCTGAAAGTGAATTATAATTTTTGTCTTTCAAATCGCTCATACCTATATATGCAAGGCTTTCTTCCACAATTCTTTTGTCTTCAGAACTAATCTTTTTCAAAGACCCTGATAAAGAATATCGTCCCATCATAACAACATCAAAAACGGTGTAAGGAAGAAGTGGCTGCACGGTATCGCGTTGAGGTACGTAACCGAATCGTATTTGATCCTTAGAAAGAGTTCCATTAATTAATTTGATATTACCTAAGAGAGATTTTAGAAGAGTTGTTTTTCCCGCACCGTTCGGACCAACAATTCCTACAAAATCATTTTCAGCAATGGAAATATTAATTCCTGAAGCAACAACTGTTTTGCCGTAACCAATTGATGCATCGGTAAATTTTATTATCTCTTTATTCATAAAGATTAACTGTTTTGAATTATTTGGTTAACAATATAGTCAATCATATCTATGTAAGAGTTCACACTTTTTAATCCATAGACTGCAGTTGCAACTTTTACAACTTTAACTCCTGTTAACTGAGAAAGCTGATTCGGAGCTGAGTCGCTGTAAAAGTTTTCCATCACTATCGTTTTGATATTTTTACTTTTGATTATTTGTACTAATTCGGCATTGTGTGAGGGTGAAGGTGCAATGCCAGGTTTAGGTTCAACAAATCCTGCCGTCTTCAATCCAAATCTTTCCGCAAAATAAACCCAACTTGCATGGAAAAATAGTAGAGATTTTCCTTTGACTTTTTGCATAGAGTTAGTCCACTCTTGCATTTTAGTATCTACTCGTGAATTAAATTCATCTAAATTCTTTTTAAAGTAAGCTTCGTCTTGATGAGATTCGCTTGCAAGTGCTTCATAAATTTCTTTTGCCATTACTTTTGCATTTTCAGGATCTAACCAATAATGGGGATTGCCGAAAGGGTGGACATCACCGTAGCTTGCGTCCGGTTTATAATTAGGCACTTCCTTTTTATCAATGTCTGTTGAAAGATCAATTACTTTTAACGAACTGTTTCTTGAGCCGTCAATAAGTTGACCCGACCACATCTCTAATCCCATCCCGATTCTAAAAAATATATCTGCGTTGCGGAGTTTCAACATGTAACTTGGTAATACTTCTACAAAATGCGGATCTTGATCTCCGCGTGCGATGAAATCAACACTAACTTTATCCTTACCGATTTCTTTTACTAAATCATAAATAACCGTTGTTGATGCTACTACTTTTATATTGGCATAATTAGAACTAGCGATTGCTATGAGTAATATTAAAATTATTTTTTTCATTTTGTCCTCTTAACTTAAAACGGATGAGCCTTGTGCGGCCCGAGTGAGAATAAAAATTGTAATTTAATTGTTGTTTCTGCCGGACGTTTTGTACCATCACCGTAACTATAAAATAAATGCTGTAAACCTAAACGTACAACTGAAGTTTCTTCAACCGGGTAATATGAGAACCAAGTTTCAAATCCTTGAGTGGAATTTTTATCATCATTACTTAATGAATAAAATGTTGGCTCGGAACCTACAATACCCGCCGTGTAATCATACTTAGCGCCAAAACTAAATTGTTTTTGAAATTTATAGTCAGCATAAATAAAAGCACCGGAGTTTGAAATTCTTTTTATTATGGGCAGACCATTAATGTCATATCTCCTGGCATCGCGATTATTAAGAATAGCTTCACCTTGGATTGTAAGGACTGTGTATGAATCCGGCGTATATTTAAATTTGAAATCCAGACCGCTATAAAAATAACTGAGTGATCTTATATCAGTGATATCGGCGAAAGGACCAAATAAATTAAAATACGCTTTAGAATAAACTCCATAAGAACCGCTCAATCCTACTTCAAGATTTGTATAATCATCTAACGACCAAAATGTACTAAGTCTTCCTACAAAGATTGGATTGATACCTCGGTTCGCTGCATCACTGTCAGTTTGCGGAATCATTGATGACCCTTTAAATATTCCAAGATCAAGATTTGTAAAAACATCTCCCGTTGGTAAAAGGAAACTAAAATTAATTCCTACATCATTGAATCCGCCTTCACCGAAAAAGACCTGGTGAAAAAGAGGCCGTTCTAAAAAAGGCCATGCGTGAGGGTGAACTGTGTTTAATTTTCCAAAGCCTACTAAAAATTTTCCGGCTTTGATCTGCATATCAAAAGGCAAACCGCGAACAATGTTTCCGTAGAGTTCTTCTACACCAAATGAATTGCTTTCGTAAGAGATATTTGCAGTAGCGCGAGCAAAAGGATTTAAATATCCGTCAACAAATAATTCCATTTCCGGGTCACTGAAATTTAATTTACCGTATTCCGGAGTTCCTTTGATAAAATTGGTAAACGTGTTGAATGTCCCGATCAAACTAATATCCGGATTTATGCTTGATTGTGCGTTTATACTACCGGATACAATAAAAAATAAGAAGAGTGCAAATAATAATTTATTCATAATGATTCCATTACTATTAAATAAAAAAATATTAATTAAAACGGAATTGAATTATGAAAGCGGGGGTGCCCTTAAATCTATATTGTAAAAATATTTGGTAGAATAGTGATTTGTAAAATTTTTCTGCCGATTGGAAGATTCTTGAGGTGCTTCAACTGCTAAATAGATTGTAGAAGTAGCAATGAACTTGTTTGTTGTAAAATAATAAAGCCGGCATTTGGAATTTTCATCAAGAAAAGGATCTGCCTGTTTGTTAGAAGATTTCGATTCTTCTAAACGGTATGAACTTCCATTTTGAAGATTGATCTTATGTGTATGAAAAGCAGCAAAGATCAAAAAGAAAGAATAGAAGAAGAGAAAAGCAGTCGCTATTCTATTAATATATATTTTTTTACGTTTCATTAATGTTCTAATTCTTACTTATGAAGATATAAATATAGAGTTTAAATAAAAAATACATTATGCCTTCTTATTGATTTTCTTACCATCCAAACGTAACTTCGTTCCCAAATTAACAATTAAATAAATCTAATTTCTTTTGGTCCGGAGGCCGTATGTCTAACAAAAAATTATCCGGGGAAGTTTACTTCCCACCTGAAAAAATTATTGAGAAAGCTCATATAAAAGATAGAGACGATTTAGACAATCGGGCAAAAAAAGATTATCCCGGCTTCTGGGGTGAAATTGCAAATGAACTCCACTGGTTTCAGAAGTGGGATAAAGTAATTGATGATTCCAACAAACCATTCTATAAATGGTTTACCGGTGCCAAAACAAATATTGTTTACAACTGTTTGGATGTTCATACAAAAACATTTCGTAGAAATAAACTTGCTTTGATTTGGGAAGGTGAGAACGGTGATAGTAAAACTTATTCCTATTTTGCACTTCACAGAGAGACTTGTAAATTTTCTAACATCCTGAAAAGCCTGGGAGTTCAGAAAGGGGACCGTGTAACAATTTATATGGGAAGAACTCCGGAAATTGTAATTGCAATGCTTGCTTGTGCAAGAATTGGTGCTGTGCATTCTGTAGTCTATGGCGGATTCTCCGTTGAATCTCTTGCAGAAAGAATTGAAGATAGTAATTCAAAAGTGTTGATTGTTTCTGATGGCGCATATCAACGAGGGAAAATTGTTCCGTTAAAACAAATTGCAGATGAAGCACTTCAACGCTGCGGAACCGTTGAGCATTGTTTAGTTGTAAAGCGTACAGGACAGGAAATAAATATGGAACAGGGGAGAGATATGTGGTATCACGAATTGATGAATCTTCCGATAGCAACACAAAATTGCGCACTTGAAATAGTAGATTCTGAAGATCCGCTTTTTATTTTATATACATCCGGAACAACTGGAAAACCGAAAGCAATTCTTCATACTCACGGCGGATATATGGTGGGAACATACGCAACTCTCAAATATGTTTTCGATATTCATGAAGAAGACCGTTACTGGTGTGCGGCAGATCCCGGATGGATTACAGGGCATAGTTACATTGTTTATGCACCTCTTCTTAATGGAACAACTTCATTCTTGTATGAAGGCGCTCCGAATTTTCCGTATCCAAATCGTTGGTGGGCTATGATCGAAAAGTACGGTATAAATATTTTGTACACAGCACCAACTGCTATCCGTGGATTGATGCGTTTTGGTGAAGCGTGGGTAAACCGGCACGATCTTTCTTCTTTACGATTACTTGGATCTGTTGGAGAACCGATAAATCCCGAAGCATGGAAATGGTATCATCGTGTTGTAGGAAAAGAAAAATGTCCGATCATGGATACATGGTGGCAAACAGAAACCGGAATGTTCATGATTACTCCAATGCCGAGCGTACCGCTTAAACCCGGTTCGGGTACAAAACCATTCCCGGGAATTGAAATGGACATTGTTGATGAAAACGGAAAATCTGTTAAAGCAAATGAAGAAGGATTTTTAGTTATCAAAACTCCTTGGCCGGCAATGATAAGAACTGTTTACAAAGATCCCGAACGTTATGTAAGTCAGTACTGGAGTAAGTATCCCGGAGTTTATTTAACCGGTGATAGTGCACGCAGAGATGAGGACGGATATTTCTGGATTATCGGAAGAGTTGATGATGTTATAAAAGTTTCCGGTTACCGTTTAGGTACTGCAGAGATTGAAAGCGCATTAGTTAGTCATTATGCTGTGGCTGAAGCTGCTGCAATAGGTTTGCCGCACGAAGTAAAAGGAAATGCTATATACACTTATGTAATATTAAAAGCGGGTGTGGCAAAAGATCCTAAACTGATTGAAGAACTCCGTCAGCATGTTAGTCATGAAGTCGGACCGATTGCAAAACCCGAACACATTGAGTTTGTAGATTCACTTCCTAAAACCCGCAGCGGAAAAATTATGAGACGTGTTCTTAAAGCGAGAGCTCTAGGACAAGATCCGGGAAATATTTCAACGCTGGAAGAATAATCTTATAAGAACAATTTTATTATTATAATTTTACCAGCAGAAAATAGTTATTGATTGGGGATTATTTCGATTTTATTTATTTTGTATCAGCAATTAGAATGAAGGTGAATATTATGGCAGATGTAACTATAAACGATGTACTTAATGATTTTGATAAATTGGATTCTGTTGACAAAGAACATTTTCTTGAAGTTGCCAATAAGCAATTGATGGAACTTAAACGTTCTCAATTAGCGGATAGAGTTAAAGAAGCAAATCAAAATTATGGAAAAGGAAATGTGCAATCCGGAAATGCTGAAGACCTAATAAGGGATTTAGAAAATGATTGAGTTCATTTGGGACTCAGGTTTTAAGCGCAGCTTTAGAAAGAAAATATATTTTAACAAAGTTTTACTTACAAAATTCAAAGAAAAGATAAATCTTTTTACACACAACCCTTTCGATCCACAATTAAAAACTCATAAACTTTCCGGTACATTAAAAGATTGTTGGGCATTCACGTTGGATTATGAAACTCGTGTCATCTTCAAATTTTTAGGAACGGACAAAGTATTATTAATTGATGTTGGAACACATGAAGAAGTTTATTGATACTAAACATCTTTTATCGTGCAGTTTTTTCT
>VEPI01000079.1 GCA_012026935.1 Melioribacter sp.
GTGCTGCCCCTACAGGGGTTGAACCTGAATTCTTCTGATCTAGAGAAAGAGCTGGTTGGATACAGTAAACTAAATATTAAACTGAATCATTAATTAAAAGTACAAGTATAGCAACTGTATGGTCTCATAATAATTTTAGAAAATATTTTTTATTAAAGTAGAATTATCTTTTAGATTGCATCATATTTCTAAATGAAACATATCTTAACAAAGTAAATTAATAACAGAGATTTAATGGTATGCATTTTCTCTTGCAGTACGTATCCATAATTTTGTGTGACCTTTTCCTAATACTCTTATGTACAAAATCAGTTTCCAAAAAGCGTACCTAGGTGCATAACATAGCGCTTTGTAAGCGTTAATATCTGCATTTGATAAATACAGACCGCCCAGTACATAAAATATTTGCAAGGCAACCAATATTATCCATGATAGCAAAATAGTACCTGTTGATAGAACTTCCGTAGCAATCAACAGCAGATTTGTAAAAAGCATTAGAGTGGTGAATAAAAAGAGATTTACAAATGCTGGTGTAATCAATTCAATTAATGAATCAAAAATTTTGAATGACCTTTGCTTGAACATTTCCTGTAATAATAAGAATGAATATTTCTTTACTAGTGGAAATCTTCCAAATTCCCACCTGGCTCTTTGTGTTTCAGCATTTCGCGGATTGACAGGCATAACTGCTTGCACTTTAGCTTCAGGTGCAAATGTTACAGTGAACCCGTTCAACAACAAAATCAATCCGTATTCAAGATCTTCTGTTTGAGAATATGCCCTCCACGGAATTTTTTCCAACAAATCCGTAGTAAAGCACATTCCGTTTCCTCGTAAGCCCGCAGAGCAGTTAAGCATTTTTCTTCCTAGAGGTCTGACGTAATTATAAAGATATAGCCCTACTCTTGTAATCTCCGAACTCCATGCGCCTGGATTAGGTTTTACAAGATCCGAACATTGTATTGCTTCGCATCCTTGGTTGAGATACGTATTGAGTACCTCAAGAATATCTCCGGAAACCGTTGTATCTGCATCAATAACAAGAAAAGCATCGAACAATTTAGCAATGCCTTGCTTTCGCCACTGATTTTTTAACAATAATTTGAAACACCATTTGAGTGCATACCCTTTGCCTAGCAAATTTTTATTTTCACGTTCAAGAACAGTTGCTCCTCTTTTTAAAGCATAGATAAATGTTTTATCGGTACAATTGTCAGCTACTACTATAATCTGGAATAATTCTTTTGGATAATCAATTTTCATAAGGTTTGATACAGTCTCAGCTATAACTTCCTCTTCATTATGAGCCGGGACGATGACAGCGAAACAATGTTTTTTCTGATTACCTTTTTGCCTTGAACCCTTTCTGATTTTCGCTTTGGCTTTATACAGAAAACCTAGTACAGTTAGTGCAGTCAGGTATAGAGTAAAAAAACCTACAACTATTAAGAAAATTATTAATACGATCTTCATCTTTCAGTTTCCATTTTTAAGTTGCTAATATTTTTTTTACTTAACCTTTTATCAGAAGATCGGGAAAAAAATGATGCAACGTAAACAAGCGGCGCCGTATAATTTATCGCTACTTCATTTACAAAGTAATTTTTTTCGAAATCTTCATAGCACTTACCCGGCATTTGAGAAATTATTTTCCCGTTTAGTCTAGAATTACTGTTGGGTCCTGCAACCAATAAACCCGGAACGGGATTACCGTAATGCTTTAACATTGAGAACTGGTGATACGGATACTTGACAGGATTTGTACCAACCCCGGTGATAAATGAAATATCAAAAGTATTTCTCCCAAGTAAGTAATGAAGTTGGTCTAGTGCAGCATTAAAATATTTAGGCTGATCTGTTACGCGGTAAATATTAATCAAATCAAATGCATAACCTGCAAGTACACTGTTGGAACCCCAATAGAATTCATCATTATTGAGGGCACATCTATATCCACCCAATTCAATTCTTGCAACAATACCATCACAATAAGTATTCATGTTTGCCAGAATAGCAGATCTTGCCTTGATGTTATTTTGGTAGTAGATTCCTTTCGGGAAAGGATAAAGTTTTAGATATGAGTAGTAAGCAAAGTTCTCTGTATTCTTCCAACTTACGGTATAATTAGGTCCTCCAACTTTCTGATAATTCGAAAAGAAATAGTTTATGTATTCCTCTGAGCCGGTTAATCGGAATAATTCTATTGAGGCCCACAATCTTTCGTCGGAATCATTTTCGTCTGCGTATTCGCCGCCTTCAACACCGGCGGGATTTTTAAATCCTCCAAGTGGAATGTTACCGGGATTAGATTGTAAAAAATGCCATGCGTTAACCGCACATTTTAGCAACAGGACTGATAATGGTCTGTTGTACTTTTCAAGCAAACGTGCACCTAGCGCCGCAACTGCTGCTACATCTGCAGTTGATGTGCTGCTAATCCTAAAAATATATTGTTCATCTGTTTCTTCATCAGGTAAATGCTCTGCCGTCCATTTTTTAATCGATACTTTATGATAAACAGCCCCATCGTCCCTTTGCATCTTAATCAGCCATTCCAAGGCCCAGCTCGCTTCATCAAGAACATCGGGAATTGAATTATGAGATTCAGGAATATTCAATTGACCGTCGTAAAAAAATTCCGGGTTATCTTCGTATGCATATAATAAGAATGCTGCACTTACTGCGGTAGTAGGAACAAATTTATTGTAATCACCCGCATCGTGCCATCCGCCTGTTGTATTTATTTCTTTTAATGGATCATCCAGAAATTTTGAATTTTTCAAATGACATGCCGGATGGGTCCATTTTGTACCGTTATTGATTTCAATGCCGCAACGCTGATAATAATAACTTTGTATAGTTTTTACGGCACACTCATCGTAAACATTGTTACCTATGGAAAATTGATAAGACGTTTCGGAGAGAGCAGGAATGGAAATTTTATAAATACCCGGACGCGTTAAGGAAGAAAAATCAAGACGGTATAAATTATCGCCGGTTGTTCTATCGAACTCAATTATATTATTAGACTTGCCTCGAAATACTATTTTATTTGTTGACACATCATTTACCACAAAAGAATCCGGATCTACCGTTCTTACAAATGCTATTTTGACATCACCGGGTCTGTAGCCCAATTGATCAATAAGTAGCACATCTTTTTTTTCATTACCACCAGCGTTACTTACGTTTGTTCTTAAAAAATAAACTACCGATAGAAGCAAAAAAGCCGGCAGTAATACAGACCAGCCTAAAATATTTTTTTTATCTGATGATTTCACTACTCAATTTCCTTTCCGCTGTTGTATCTAAATTAAATCTTGGTTTTAGGTTAATTAAGTCGCGGACAAACCAGGCTATCAAAGCGGGTCTTATATTTACATCTTTTAAATTATATGGTATATACGGTTTACCATAAGCTACGTAAAGTCGAATTTTAAAATTGTGAATATCAAAACGGGATTGAATTGATTCACCGATTAAGGGTAAGGAAAAAAATTGCTCGAGTTCAAATGCGGTTTCTGTACCATTGAGCAATTCAATTGCTTTTTGAGCAAGATGCCTGTCGTGAGTTGCTACGGCTATAAGTGGAACACTATTAATCAGCAGGCTTACTATTCTCAAATAATTTTTTTCAACAGTAAATTTTAATTCGTCCGGATCTCTCCATTGTCCCTTTACAATACGAACCGGGACGTTCATCCTGGCAATTTCTTTAGCATCGGATAAACTCCGCAGCCATCGTGCCGGTATTGTATAGCCAACGTTGTCGTATATTGTTTTTACCTGTTTAAAATATTGTAAAGATTTCTCGGCGAGATCCGGTGATAATGAATCGAAATGAATTCTTACGCTTTCTCCGGGAATTTCTTTTACGATGTATTCAAAAAGATTTAAGTCAAATTCCAAAGCGGAAGGTTTTATTGACAAATAAGAATCCAAACCTTTACGGGAAATTGTTTTTATGATTTCAACATATTTTTCCGCAACTGATCGTTTACTCTCACCCGGGAGTGTCCATGCCGATATGGTTGTTGCCCACCCGTTGGCAGAAGACCATCCGCATATTTCCTCTGCTTTATCCAAATCCGCCCCGGCAATGTGCCGTTGTGCAATTATATTTTTTATATAGCTTTTAAGCATTTGACACGTCTCCGATCCTATGCTGTTTCTTTGATAGAAACGAATGAGCTCGTTTAGACAATAGTCTTGTGAAAGCATTTGTAAAATCAAAGAAGCATGAAATTGGTGAATAATAAATTCTGTAAGAAATAATATTGTGAAGATGGTTCGTCCAGATGTGAAGCCACTTCTCGTTGCTGCCTAAAAATTCTATTGCATCTAATTTTTTTTCGAAAGAATAACGGATAACTTCATTCATCAGTAAAATGCCCGGCGAAAACTTTGCATGTTTTTCATTATGACCGATCTTAAGTATCCAAAATCTGTTTGCATATTCCAATCCAATCTGAGCAGCAATTGCAGTCCCGTCTATTCTCAGGAAACAAAGCCTCAACATGTTCAGATTTAATGTTTCTCTGGAATAGTCACGGAAAAAGTCGCCTAATTTTTTATTGGTCATCATCGCTGTGCCCATTCTCTTTTTCCAGCCGGAAGCCTCTATTTCAAAAATTTCATCAAGATATTGGTCCACCGAATATGCTGGCGGGCATTTAATTTCTATACTAACTTGCCCTATACTTTCTGCCATTCTCTTTAACCTTCTCAAACTTGACCTGCGGCTCGAAGAAATATTTCGTTGGAAATTTTCCCACGTATCTGTTATCGGCAGATAGGGAACGTTTCCGTTTCCAACAAAATTTATGCTATGTTGCCGGGTAATAAGCTGTTCAAATTTTACCATTTCTAAAGACGATTCCCGGATTCCGTTGAGGAAGATTGTTTTTTTCAAACTATTGATTGCCTGTAGCAACACGAGAAGCGAGTCTTCATCTTCGTAGAGGAAGCTCACCGGTTCATTATGTAAAGAAGCGCCTAGCATTTCCAGTCGTTCCGAAAAAAACTTTTTTACTAAAACCATCGGGGCAATTGCTTTTACATTTCCGCCTGAAAACAAAACGATTACAAAAAGTTTTTCATTAGGTGCAACGGTATTAGCGCAATTTACCAGCCACTCGAACCTCATAAGCGGCATTTGAATTTTATCCGCAAGACGGTTGATGTCTTCTTGAATGGATTCAAACGCTTCTCTATTTTCAATAATTCTAATCATCTGTTTTCTCTATGCCTTTGTACTCTATTACTTGTAATACTTTTAAAAAACATTCGATATCATATCATTCTAAAATTTGATTTTTAACCGCCGGTATTTCATCTTCACTGCCGAGGCTCTGAAGCGAATGGATCACCGATTCTTTCATTCTTTGAGAATTGTATTTTTTGTTTTTTCTTGTAACACGCTCAGGTAAGTTTCTAACACTTTGCGTCTTGTGGATTTTTTCTTCTCTAAATTTCCTTGTTTTGTTTTTCGTTGCAAAAGTTTTAAGTCGGTTAAGACAAAATCTGAAATAAGAAGGAAGAAACATTATTTTACCGCGTCTTTCTATCTGAAGATTTATTATTGCTGCTTCGGTTTTAATGCGAAACATCAGTTTGACACGAGCTTTTAAAAGGTAAATCAATACTGTTTTTAATACGGGAATCGGATCAGGCTTAATAATTATGATGTTGTAATTATTGCATTCGTCTGAGGAGAATTCATATTTGTATTCTTCCGCTCCTCTTAGAAAATCAACAGTTTTATAATTGTGCGATATAGCATCTTCAATCATTGTAAAAATGAGTGTTATGCCGGGTCTAAAGGAAGCGGAAGAATGTTTGTTGTCAAATCCGCTGAGGTAATCATAAATCTTATTTTTAAATTTATATGCCATACGTGATGCAATAATTTTATCATTAAGCTTTGCTTCCTTAAACCACAGCCATCCCTTGTTAAGAAATATTTCACTAACATGTATAATGAACTCTTCAAAACGTTTGTCGGAAAATAAACCAAGATGCCCAAGCTCATTCCACCGACTCTGATGTAAATGTTTCAAGGTTTGGATTGAATTCAAAAAATTTGCATCCCTAACTTTTATTATTTCCATCACTGGAAATCCTTCGGTTTGGTTTTGAATTTGTCTGCATTTACGTCGTGTACTAGCTTTCAAAGATTCCAAATAAATATTTATGGAATTAGGGGTCCTTAATCTTGGGCAGGTATCTGTTTTAAGCAATTGTGTTCTAAAATTTTTTATCTGTAATTGAGTAAGAAGCCATTCAGAAATGAAACTCTCTTCCGACACATTTTGGAAATCAATTTCATCAAAAAGGTTTTTAAATTCATGCAAATACGATACGATTGTATCGGCAACTTTTTTTTCATAACCGTCGAGAACAATTATATCGAGGTAATCACTTACACCATGATCTTCAATAGCACTTGAGTGAGACATGCCGGATTTTAATCCGTCGCCAATTAATTTGAGTTGACGATAAATTTGAAACCCGCCGAATGAATGATTGTGAACATAAAAAGGTGCTATCCCGGCTAACTTGCCGGAGGATAAAATCAATAATATATGAAGTGAGTTATTCTGTTTGGCTGCAAAGAAATTCCACCAATTGTATAACCACTCGAATGTCTGATAAATAGTAGCCCTTGATGAGTTTAACACTATATTATTCCATAAGTCTGTAAGTCTCACAATACTGTCGAAATCCTTCACCGTCTTAACAGTAATATCAGGATACTTCATATAACGTGAGGTTAATATTTCAGAATACCATTCATTAGTTTGAATGCAATATTCATTTTTATTTTTTTCCATAATCTTTTCTCTCAGTATATTTCACTTACTCTGTTTGAAAGATTACCAACATGTAGTTTCTTTTTGCCAACATCTTGTTTTCTTTCAGTCTGAGGAATAACTTTTTCAACACGATTACGGGAATTAATATTCACCGGGGTCGGGGTATACAGTTTGTTTTTTATTTTTTTTATCACTGCAGGGAGATAACGTTCTGTGATGGCCGATAGTCCGTAATGTTGAATTTGAGCTGCCATTACTTTAAGCTCATTAACAGTGCGCCGTTTTATCAGAAGAAACTGCATCAGTAGCAAGAATAATAAATACCTGAAACTATAACCTGAAACGGGATTGTTAATTGTAACTTTATAAATCCAATGCCATTCGGTTGTGAAATCAAATTTGTAAGGCTCACCGCCCCGCAACAGATCTACAACTTCTAATTTATTTTTGATGGCATCCTCAATTAGTAAAAGGAGCAAAGCTTTCCCTGGTTTGTATCTTGCAAGAGAAGATTGATCATCAAATGCTTTTAAATAATCGTAATAAAGTCTTTTGTATTTGAAAGCGCATTCAAGCGCAACACATTCGTCTTTTGAATATACAGTTGTAAAATACAGGTATCCTTTTTTAAGAAAGTTATGTGCAACTTCCTCTAAGAATTGTCGGTATTTATTATCTGAGAATAGACCGGATAATCCCCGATGACTCCAACGTTTTTGATGTAGCCGTACAAAATCGTCAAAAGATTTTTCAAGCTCGTTACCATATTTAATTTTATTTATCTTGAAAAGAGATTGATTGGAACTGTCTCGTCGTATTTTTTTTAGTTGATATCTTACCTTAGGAGTTAATTGTTCTAAATAGTTATCAATTGTTGGCGGGACAATAATCCTCGGGCAAACTTCCCTTTTAGTTGTTTTAAAATGCCAATTTGAATCTCTTAAAAGAGGAAGTAGAAAATTAAATACCAGTGAATCTGAATGTGCTTCGTCAAGTTGAATAATATCATAATCCAAATATTTTTCTTTGAGGTACGTAGTAAGCGTCTTGGCCACTTTTCTTTCGAAACCGCGATGAACAATTAAGTCCAGGTAATCGCTAACTCCGTACTCTGAAATATTATTCTCAGATTTATTTTTCCCTACGCCGCTGCCAATCAGACGGAGCCGGCTCAATATCCTAACACTGCTAATAATTGTTTCGTCTATGAAAAAAGGTGCAATACCTACGAGCTTTTCGTTGAGGAATTTGCTTTGCAAACCGTTCTTCCGCCATGCGTAATAAAACAAGATAAGGTTAAGTTTTTTGCCTTCACCATAATATTTCCACCACAGGCGCTGCCACTCGAAGGTTTGAAAAATGTGCACGTCTGCCTCTTCACAAAGTTCTTCCCACTCAGCATAAAGCTTGTCAAATTCTGTTTCTGTACTGATGACAACTGTTCTTATGTTGTTTGCTTGAAACTTATTTTCACTTTCTTGAACAATGCTGTCATCTAAAGTTTCGCTTTGCTGCTCTTTAAGCTGGTAGATTGCCGGTGAATCTTCCGTATGCATTGTTTGAGAGACTGATAACGTATCACTGGAACAATTTCCGCTCAAAACACTTTTTTCTTGCTGAATCAAAGCCGAAGAACTTTTTATGAATGATTTCTCAAATTTTTCGCATACATCCAAAACTTTTTTTAACTGATTTTTATTTATGAACGGATGAACAGGAAATTCAATTAGGTTTTGCGAAAGCGCCAATGTTTTTTTCAGCCTTTTATCAAAAGGAGATTCAGGCCAGCCTGCGCCACAGCTTATCCCGGATTTAACCATCTCAGATTGTAAAAGATTGCGACAATCTTTTTGAACAACCACGGGTAAACTGTAAGGAGTCCATGTTTCCGGCAAATCGTTGTAAAGAGGTTTTAAAAAAGAAAAATCTTTTAAACCGTTAAATAAGAAAAAATAATTTTGCTGCCTTTTTTCAATATGAGTTCTTACATCAACATGTTTCGAATAAAACGAAGTAAGGAGAGAAATATTTTTGATTTGAGATTTTTGGATTCTGCTGTAATCCATAAATCCTCTTTCAGGCATTTTAGATAAACTAAAAATATCGTTCCCGTTGGTAAGCTTTAAATAATAATACTTCCCTCTTGTCTGTAAAAGTTTGGACAATGTGTATAAACTGCTTACTCTTTTCGTATATGATGGTTGAAAATTCTCGAATCCCCTGTTAAGAACTAAATAACCCCCTTCAGGCAGATTCAACATTTTGCGGGAGCTGAAAATTGAAAAATCTCCCCACGTTCCTAATCTTCCGTCATGTTCTCCGGCGTAAATGACGTGTGCACAATCTTCAATCAGATAAATATTTTTTTCACTGGAGAGGTTTCTTAACATTTCAATCTTGGCAGGATATCCGAAGTAATGAATAGCAAAAATTGCTTTAGTGCCGGAAGATATCAACTCGTTAATTTCATTAACATCAAACTGGCAGTTCTCATCTATTTCGTAAAACCTTGGTGTGTAGCCGCACGCAAGGATTATTCTAAAAAGCTTGGCAGGAATAAACGAGGGCATTATAATATTTGGAAATTCCATCTGATCAGCATTTTGCGAAGTACTGTTCCCGTCATTCATGAAATGAAGAATATCTGCGAAGGCATGTGTCGCATTTCCGTATCCGAAGGCTTGTGTACCTAAAGAATCAACATACCTTTCAAAACTGTTTCTTGTAATCTTTGCCATGGAAAAAATATTATTTTGTTCAAACATCTAAATTAGTTCCGTCTGTTTTTGTTTTTTTCGACTGTGTTCAAATTCATTAGCATTGGAATTACCGTTTTTTCTGTGTAAAACTTTTGAGCCTGCATACTCATAATATTCATATGGTGTGAGCATTTTAAAAGCAAAATTTACAGTGCTTGTCCCCCCGGGAATTGTAATTCGCCTGATATCTAAAATATCTTGTCCAAATTTCGGCGGGCCCGTATAAACACCGCAGCCGATTTTGTATCCCGCAATTTTTACCATCTGTTTCAAATGATTATTAACTGCACCATAGGGATAAGAAAAACTTTGTATACTGGAACCGATAAGTAATTCTAATTCATCTTTGGACCATGAGATTTCATACCATGCGTTTGTGTAAGGTTCGTTGGGCAGATAAAGATGGCTCATCGAATGTGATCCGATTTCAAGACCTGCTTCATGCATTTCAATGATTTGATCCGAATTTAAAAGGCTGGGATTACCGGTCAACAATTTGTTATTCCATAAATCTATTTTGATTTTAGGATCACCTATAACAAATACTACGGCATTCCATCCCAGGTCCTTCAACATTGGGAAAGCAATTTTATACACCTCTTCATACCCGTCATCGAAAGTTAAAATGACCGGTTTTTTGGGGAGCGGTATTTGACCTTTCATGAAGAGAAGGTAATCTCTAAATGTAATTGGTGTGAAGCCCCATTTATCGAGCAGCATCAAGTGTTTACGGAATTCTTCTCTGCCGACACTAATCCATTGTGACGAAGTGGATTTCCCTTCATCAATTATCTTATGGTACATCAATACTTTTATATTGTTGTATTGCTTATTTATATTCTTATCATCATCGCCGATTACAATCATTTCGCTGCAACCTCTGCCATATTATTAAATATTTGTTTCTGCATACTTAAAATTGTTTGATAGGACTCATCCATTTTTGCAGATATTATTTCCCAGTCGTATGTAGAACGGATTAGATCGTATCCGTTGGAGCTTAATATTTTTCTCATTGCAAGGTCATTAAGCAGCTCTATGGTACGCATAGCAAACTCTTTCGGATCGTCTTCAATTAATACCGATTCACCGTCAACAACGTTTATACCTTCACAGCCTATACTTGTGGTAACAACCGGTTTCTTCATCGCTAAAGCCTCCAGCACTTTTAATCTTGTTCCCCCTCCCATTCTTAAAGGCACAACATATAAACTTGAACGCCATACATACGGACGAACATCTTCAACAAAACCGGTTACAATTATATTATCCGCTGATCTGTCCTGGAGGCATTTAGGCGGGCTATTACCAACAATATAAACTTTTGCTTGGGGAATTTTTTTTAATATTAAAGGAAATATTTCATCAAGGAAATAAAGCATACCGTCATAATTGGGAAAGTATCCCATCATTCCTGTAAATACCATTGAGTATGGTTCAAGCTCTGTTGGTTGGGGTGTAAAGTAGGATGTATCAACACCGTTTGGTATTAGGAATTTTGGAATATGCGGAACATCCTTATTCAAAATCGCACGGTCTCTATCGGAAACGACAAATATTGCATCCATCTTTTTACAAGCGGCAATCTCCTCTTCGTAGGATTTTTTATATTCCCTGTAATAATGCACACGTCTCAAAGAATTTTGCTGGTATTTCCACATGCGGAAGAGATTATCATATTCAATGTTGTGTTCGTCAAGTATTTTGACTGCATCTGTGTTTAATTCAAAATTTCCCATAATGGGAAATTCCATTTGTACTATATCAAAATCTTCGGCACCAAGTATTTCGTCAAGTTTCTTTTGCATTTCCCTACTTTTGGAAAAAAGAGAGAAAAAACTTCCGGAAGTCCACAGCGCATAAAACTGAGCTATCCTTCTGTACGACCATGTCCAGGGCGGATCTACAATATGCAATTCTCTTACCTTCGAACTAAAATGATCGTTCAATAATTTCAACTCATTTCCCCTGCCAAACGAAACGAAAGTGACATCATTGTTTTGGGTAATTCCTTTAAGCAGATGATAGATACGCAACGCACCACCAAAATTTGGCGGCACAGGGCAATATGGCGATAGATGCAGTATCTTCATTTTTTTCACCTCTACTTTTTTTGTTTTTTTATTCCTGCTGCTAAAGATTTATAATTGATACTTCTTAGACAGATATTTTTTTTTACTCAAACATCAATTGTGAAGAAGAACATTCTTTCTTCAATCACTCTTCATCCAGGAGTTGAATGTAAATTTTTATTTTTATCCACAAGATGGTCTCCTATCGCTTGATGAGTAAATACTGTTGGTAAAAAATCGTGCCGTAAATACGGATAAAAGAAAAACCGGTATTTCAATAATTATCCTATCCCATTTCGTTTTTGGATCTTGGAAAAATCTGAACAGCCATTCCAATCCCGATTTTCTAATAAACAGCGGTGCTCTTTTTCTCTCTTCAGTGATGAAATCGAAGAAACCTCCGATAGCGCAGCAAACCGTATTGTTTAATTGTCCTGCTATTTTTTCCGCAAACATTTCCTGTTTGGGCGATCCCATCGCAATCAATAAAATATCCGGTGAAATGTTTTTTATTTCTGAGATCAATTCAGCTTCATCACTGCTTGAAAAAAAGCCGGAATGAAAACCAACTATTTTTAATCCCGGGTATTCTATCTCCAATCTGGATACACATTTTGTTATTACTTCCTGTGTTGCACCGAGAAGATATATTTTGGATCCTAATTTCAAAGCAGTCTCAAGTATTAAAGGTGTAAAGTCCGTTCCGTTCAAATTTTCTTTTACCGGTTTAGAAAAAATTCTACCGGCAATTTTTAAACCGCTGCCGTCGGGCAGTACCAAATCCGCTTTGTTAACTGTTTGGGCAAATACAGGATTCTTCCCTGCTAAATAGATTGTATGCACATTTGTAAAAAAAACTTTTCTGGATTTTTGATTATGCCTTTCCGTTAAAAAATTACGCACTATTTTCAAAGCGGTTTTTTTAGTTAGGTTGTCAAAGCGAACACCAAAGAAGTGAGTTTTACTATAATCAACTACAAATTCCCAGAATCTGGTTTCACTATCTATTGACGTTTTTGAATCTGCAATTATTTTTAAATCCTTTGTCTCTATCATATTTTTAAGCTGCTTTCGATACAGGTTCGTTAGGATCTATCGTTAACTCTTTGTTTAAATTTGTAAGTGTAGGAATAAGTCCGCAAAAGGTTCCCAGTACAATCATATTTCTATAATAAGTAAGCTGAAGATCGTAATAGGAAACGACCATTTGATTGACAATTGCAATTACAATGACAATGCAGATGGATTTTAAATATGGGTCATTCAGCTTTGTATATAGAAAAGCACATCTGAAAATCAGAGCATTAAAAAAGAACCAAAAAACAAAAAAACCGATTGCCCCCGTTTTGACAAATATCCATAAGATTTCATTGTGAGGTATATAATCTCGAAGAGGAAAAACTATATCCGGCAGAGGTATAAGGTTTTTATATTTATTTCCGAAACCTATTCCTGTAATCGGTTTAGTTGTTTTAATTGTATAAGCTAAATTGTAGCGTTCAAAATCTCTATATAAATTAGAAAGGTATCTTTCACTTTCAGTATCGGGATTAATGCTGGATTTTATTAGCTTAAGAGGAGAAGCTAATCTGCTGTCACTTTCCCAAAAGACAGCAGAATAAACGACCGCAATTAATAAAAAGATCATTACGAAGTTAAAAAGCCTTACTCTTTCGTTACTCTTCAGTATTAATGCAAAAGCAATTAACGAAATGAACAAACCTGCATAAGCAGCGCGGCGCTGCCCGGTGAAAAATCCTAAAATCAGAATTGGTAATAATAGAAGCAGAACATCGCGCTGTTTTTCATTTCCTTTTAGCAATGCTAGGCTTATAAGAAAAATTATCAAGATCGTGGTGAACACAGGGTCTTCATGATTAGTTAATGTTTCATAACCGGCATTACTGAATCCTAGAGCGATAAAACGCACAATTCCCTGAAGAGCTTTAATCGTTACCCCGGCGATTAAAATCCACATTATAATTTTCAATTGTTTTTTTGTTTGAATGACCTGCGGCACCAAGAAAAATAAAAATCCGAAATAGAAAAGAGCCCTCAGTTCCCAAAGTGCCGGTAAAAATGTTCCGCCTGATATCATTCCGTTAACAAAGGAAAGCGCAAGACTTACAAGAAAAATTGCGGCAAGTCCCCATTCATGAATATGCTGTATTCTTGTACGTTTCCGTACGGCAATGGCAACAAACCAGGCAAGCAGCATAAGAATGAGCTGAAGTTCAACAGGGTTAATCACTCCGCCGGAAAAATATGGTATATGAGTATTCTCTTTTAAATTTTTAAAATAATCTATCTTAAAAGTGAAAGGATCAAAACCGGGAATGTTAAACTGGTCGAAAAGCAAAACCATAAAAAAGAAAATATTAAATCCCCAGTCTATTCTATAAAATGTTATTAGAAAAATAGAGATTGCGGTAACAAACCCGGCAGCTGCAACAATATTGCCTTCTGTTTTAAGAAGAACTGTGCAAGCAATTATCGAAACCGCCAACGTAACCAGGGCAACTGCTGTTTTATCAGTAGCTATGTAATTCAAAAATCTGTCTCTATTGTATGTTATGCTATTATTGTTCATCGGTAAAGTTTTGTCCGCTAAGCAAAAGGAAATTGCATTTTGAGCATTTTATAAAGAATGAATAGTGTCTGTAAAAGCGCTATTGCGGCAATGATAGTGTATTTAACCGCTTCTGATTTCCAGTTTAATTTTCCTAAAACTATTGAAACAAAAGAAAATCCTATTAAGACCAAAATCATTTGCATGGGACAATTCCTAAAAGTCATCATCATTTATTTTATTCATCACAAACCCGATAACATTCTTTTCATTAATACGCCGAAACAACCTGCTAATATCGCTGCGTTTTGTTCTGCTGGATTCTACAACAACAATTAAACCGTTGAGTTGATTTGCAATGAGTGTTGGGAAATTTTTTGCATCAACCGAAGACAAATCAACAACAATAAATTCAAAAGTTTGGAATAACGAATAAGCTACTATGTTGAAGTTGATTAACCTGTTCGGAGGCAGGTTTTTTAAATTACCGGCAGGTAGAACCGATAGGTTTTCTATTTGAGTTGCCGTAACACATATCTCATCGCCAAGAAGCGCATCTGTAAAACCCGGCGATATAGAAGTTCCAAATATTTCGTGAACTCGCGGGTTGTTGGTGTTAAGATCAATCAGCACGGTCTTCCGCTGAGAACTTAACGACAATGCAGTTGCAAGATTACATGCAGTTGTAGTTTTTCCTTCGCCGGAGTTGGCGCTAGTTACCCCGATCATGTACTTCATTTCTTTATGATTACCGTTATTGACAAACAACGAATAATTAAAACAATTATATAGTTGATAGGAAACAATACTTTCATTTATTGATTTACCAGGTGTTGCACTAAATACCACCGGCTTCAAATATTTTTCTATTTCACTATTTAGTAATTCATCTTCCGTAGAATCTTTTTTTGATTTCGCTTTTTCAGTTTTATTGACAGCGGTATTAATCAAGTGATCGGCAAATTCGTAACTACTCATATTCGTTTTCCTTTTATAATTGTCAATTAATCATTTTTTTTCTTGGTAAGAAGGCATATAAGCCAGAACAGGCTTGTCGTACACTTCTATATCCCGTGTTGTTCTTATTCTCATATCGAACAATTCCATAAAACCTGCAGATAAGAATCCGATAAATAAACCAAGGCCAATTCCTCCGATGATTAACAGTAGTTTATTTGGTTTTGCAGGATGAACCGGAAACTGAGGAGGATCAATAATTACATATTGCTGGGCACCTTTCTCCCCAAGATCGCGGTTAGTTCGTGCCTGTTCTAATTTTATTTTCATATCATTGTAAAGTTTATTGTATACGTCGTACGTTGATCTTATATCTTCGTTCTGATTTTTGCTCACTTCTGCGCTGCGTATTGTGCCTATAACATTGCTACTTTGTTTTTGAAGATCCCAAACTTGATTCTGTTGTCTGGTAAGTTCGGATTCAATTGTGTGTTTCATCCTGCCGGTTAAATCTGAAATTTTTATTTGAAGTGCAGTAACATCAGGAAAGTTAGTTGTATACCGCTTCGAAAGGTCCTCGTATTTACTAAGTAATGATCTCAACACATCTGCATCGGGCACATCCAGAAATACAACTTTATAATAGTTAGTAATTGTAGTCGGGTCATCAAAATTTGATGTTGTGTTGCGAAGTATCTTGAGAGCAGTTTGATAGCTTTCAATTCTCGCATCTATTGTTCCTATTTGTGATTCTAACTCTCCAATACGCGAGGGAAGTCCGTAGCTATCTCCTCCAGGTAAAACACTCGATCTAACTGTTTCAATATATTGCTGCTGGCTCTGCCCGAACTTATCTCCCAGGTCTTTCAATTTATTTTCGAAAAATTCAACAGCCAGTTCACTTTCTTTATTATTAACTTCAAGACGTTTTTTAATAAACAATTCAGACAGAACATGTGCGCCCTTTTGAGCAAGTTCAGGATTTGGATTAAAAAAATTAATTGTAAATAAATCTGATCCGCGCAAATCTGTTTCAATATCATCCTTTACTTCTTTAATTGCCTGTTCTTTTTGTTCCTGGGTTTTGGCAATCATTTTCAAACCGAGACTATCCATCAGTGAAAGAACAGTCGGACGGCTGTGAACAATTTCATTGAAATCTCTCAACCTATCATCCGAAGCGGCAGTTACAGCCATTGTGTAACTAACGAGCGGATTTAATACCGCATCTTTTTGAACGGATATTGTAATTGAAGATTTATATTTCTGAGGTAGTAGGAATGTACCCGAAATGCATATCACACTTATGAATATTAACGGAAGATAGAAAAATTTTTTTCGTCTTCTGAATACTGCCATTATTTCATCAATAGTAAACTGCGGATATCTTATCATACTGAGCACCACTCTTAATTTATAAGTTTACTATAAATACAAAGATTCGTGCCAAACAAAATAAGTTGCAGTAAAATGATTTTGTTGAATTACGATGAGATTTGTTCGAAATGATTTTATGCTCTTTCAAAAAAATTTTTTTAATGTATATAACAGCACCACACATTATCACTCTTATGTGTAAAAAATATTCAGTATGTGGTGATACAAATCAAAAGCTGCATGATTATGTCCTTCATAAGCTCAAGTACTATTATTATTTTTTTTACAACATACCATACCTGCATAAAAACAATTTTTTTAATAAGGCATACTGTTTGCTAACACTTATGCTTTAATGATTAATTCTAAAAGTGCAACATGAAAGATTCAAGACTACATTTTTTATTACTGCTTATTCCCGCTGCATTATTAATAATCGGTTGCAGCAACAGCAGTAGTATTTCAAAAGACTACAATTCCCAAGTCTTATTCAGAAATTCAAACGTTGGATCATTAGGTGAGGATAACGTTAAGAGTTCCGTCAGGGATACTTCATATATTAACTATAGTAACAGAGATATTATCAAGTCAGGAGACCAATTACAGGTTTCTGTGTGGGGGTATCCTGAATTCAACACTACCACAACTGTTAAAGATTACGGCACTGTTACAGTACCGTTAATTGGCGATGTTATGGCGGCAGGATTAACCACCGACAGGTTCACTGTTGATGTAAGCAAAAAATTAACACAGTATGTAAAGGGCGAACCAAAGGTCACTGTCTCGCATATTGACATGAACAGACGCATAAGTGTTATGGGGGCAGTTAACAAACAAGATAATTACACTTCACTCTCTGACATCTCTTTAGTTGAAATTATTGCAGCAGCAGGTGGTCCAACACCGGACGCCGATTTGGCTCATGTTAAAATCTTTATGAAAGGAAAAATTAGTGATGTTAAAGAAATAGACCTTGCAAAACATTTAGAGCAAGGCGACATGGACAACATTCCGAAAGTTAGATCGGGAGATACCGTCTTTGTACCAAGGGAAGAAAACGTAATGAGAAAACTTTCCGATTTCACACGTGATATTCTTTTACTCTTTGGCTTTTTCAGTTTATTGTATTAAAAAATAATGAAGACAAAAAAAATCATATTGATAATAATTTTTTTTATCAGCGGATATGCTGCCGCTCAGGAAATTATTGTACCCACTATAAGAGGCGCAAGAAATGCGGCCATGGGAGATGCTCTTGTTTCGGAGTCCGGTGATATAAGTACAGTTTACTTAAATCCCGCGTCACTTATTTTTTTAAAAGAAACTTCATTATTTATTAACCACGGCCAGTTAAGTGATAACCTGGGTATGACTGAAAATTTTGCAGCTCCATTATTGCATTTAAATTCGTTAATACTTTCTGTTAGTTTAGAATCTTACCACTTAGGATACATCGAGAAAAAATCAGCATTTCCCGGACAAAATATTTTTGAGTTTGGTTATAACATTACGGCAGCCACAAATGCAATTGCTCCAACATTCAGTGTTGGAACCACTATTGGTTTACAATACGGTAAAACAAATTATTCAAAAACCTGGGCGGCTTCCTACTCATTGGGAATTAATTATTCGCCTTCCGCCGATATTAATTATGGTCTAGTATTAAGTGGTTTGGGAAACTACATAAAATATTCACACGCTGACACGGTTCTTTCTGCCGAAAGGAAAACTCCAAGTAAAAGTTTAGTTGTTGGTGCATCAATGAAATATCCTTCTGCTTCTTCACTAAGAAGAACTGTTTTTGTTTTAGCTATGGCAAGCGAAAAAATATTCGGCAAATCGGGTTTATTATACAAAGCAGGTTTAGAAGTTATACCGTGGAAATTTTTAAATCTCCGACTTGGATATGTTTTTGGTCCAAATGTTAGCGAACCACGCTTAGGAATGGGAATAAATTTTCGAGCTCTTGTTTTGGAATATGTTTTTTGCGGCGGTCCGAATCCCGTTATGTTCCAACAATTTTCTTTATCGGTAAGGATTTAGAATGATTTTAAAAATGATTCACTGCAATTAGATAATCACATTTGCAGAAAATGATAATGAGGTTGTGATGTTTAAAATTAATTTAATAGGTTTTTTTTTAGCGATGGTCCTCTCTTTAATTTCTACACCATTGATAATAAAATTAGCCGTAAAAATTGGCGCTATTGATAAACCGGATAACAGAAAGATTCATAAAACGCCTACACCACGGCTTGGAGGGGTTGGGATATTTGCAAGTTTCATTTCTACTTTGATCGTAGTAGAATATTACTTTCCACAAGCTAATATATTCGGTTTAAATAATAAACTTAACATGTCCTTGATCGCGGTATCTTTAACACTAGTTTTAATACTGGGCATATTTGATGATGTAAGGAATTTAAAGCCCGGGCAAAAATTCCTTTTTCAATTAATAGCGGCAACTTTGATCTGCGTATCAGGTTTTCAGATCTCAACAATTACAAATCCATTTACAGGTCAATTAATCAATCTTGGAGTTTTTTCTTACCCGTTAACAATTCTTTGGATTACAGGTATCACAAATGCCTTTAACCTTATTGACGGGCTTGACGGATTGGCATCTGGAATTGGAGTAATTGCGGGTTTAACAATTTTTGCAATCTCTATTTTAAATAATGATATAACATCAGCGGTGATTGGAATGACATTATCCGGCTCTTTGCTCGGATTTTTGTGTTTTAATTTTAATCCAGCTAAAATTTTTCTTGGCGATTCCGGAAGTCTTTTTGTAGGATTTTCTCTTGCTATCCTGTCAATTCAAAGTTCTACAAAAGGTTCAACAGCATTTTCAATGATAATTGCTCTTCTTGCTCTCGGCGTTCCAATTATTGATACCTCGATGTCTATGCTGAGACGCATGTTAGCGTGGTTCCTTCCGGGTCAATCCATGAAGAGTTCGATTACAAAAAAACTTTATTCTATGTTTCTTCCTGATAAAAAACATATTCATCACCAGCTTTTGGCTTCAGGTTTTTCGCAGCGAAAAACAGTTATTATGCTTTATGCCGTCTCGTTTGCTTTCGGCGTTTGCGCTGTTTTAGTTACTGCAGGTCGCCTGAATGCTTCTTTAATAATAATCGGTATTGGAATTTTTTTAGCCGTAGCTGCAAGGAAATTAGGTTACAGAGAAATTGCCCTTTTTAGAAACGGGATACTTTTAAAACTTTACAGACTAACAATTTTAAAACATTCCGCTCTGCAATTCTGTCTTGATGCTTTATCAATTATAGCGGCTTTAATGCTTTCCTACATTTTAACTATCTCAACTTACAAACCTGTTTATTTTAATCCCGGAGCACCAGAATTTCTTGCCGCCGGAGTTATTATAATTATTCAGCTAAGTGCATTTATTTTTGGAAATTTATATAAACGTAAAACTGTACTGTTGGGGCTGGGAGATTTTTTGCAAATACTCAGGGCAGTTTTAATTGCAGTTATAATTACAGTGTTCATTATGAGTTTTGCACCTTTCCTTTCTGTAACTTCTCATATAAACGTATTTATGATGCTCGACTTTTATTTTCTAATTAGCATGGTAGCGGGTTCAAGAATTTTATTCCATGCACTAAATTACCTGTTTAACCGCGAGTCGGCTCAAGGTAAAAAAATTCTCATTTATGGAGCTGACTGGAAAGGAATGATTGCTTTACAAACACTGCTTCAGTTGGAACAAAATAAAAAAAATCCTGTTGGTTTTTTAGACGACGATCCCGAACTGGAAGGAAAATATATGAATGGTTATCCAATTTACGGAGGACACTGGAAGTTAGAGGGCTTATTGAAAAAAGGAAAGTTTGACGAAATTGTGATGACTAAAGAGAAAACCGAATCTGAAATCTTCAACAGGATAAAAAAAATTACAGATAGATATAATGTGCCTGTTCACATTTCGAAGATAAATTTTAAGGATCTGAATACCATCCGACGAAATAGGAAGCAAAAAAATATTACACTAAAAGAGAATGAAAAACTTACTCCTAAAATTGTATAACAATGGAGATATTTTATGACCGGGAGAAAAAATAAAAATCTTAAATTTATTTTTTTTGTAACACTTTGCTGCTTGTTATATGCACAGGAAATTTCTGCTCAGTTTGTTTCACCTCCAATATTAATTTCTCCGGTAAACGGTTCTACCAATCTTTCCGCTCCGGTAACATTATCGTGGGAATCGTCTGCTTCTTCATTTCATGTTCAGGTTGCTACCGACGCATCTTTTAATAATCTGTTTGTAGATGCGTCTGGAATTACAAGTCGGTCTTACGTATTAAATTCTTTTACCAACGGGACAAGCTATTATTGGAGAGTAAATGCAACCTCTTTTCTTTTTACAAGTGACTGGTCTCAAGTTTGGAATTTCACAACAGCTTCAGGACAAACTATTCCTCCTACCCCTGTTTTAATTTCTCCGGCAAACAGTTCGACAAATCAACCGACTACAATTGTTTTAAGCTGGAATGCTTCAACTGGTGCAGATCATTACTGGCTTCAAATAGCTACAAACCAGTCGTTCGCAAATCCAACAATAATAGATTCTTCCATCAAAGGAACGTCATATCAGGCGAATAACCTCGCTGTTTCTACAAATTATTATTGGAGGGTAAAGAGTATAAATTCCGCAGGTTCAAGCGGCTGGTCTTCCGCCTGGAGCTTCTCAACTGTGAGCGGGCAAATACAACCTCCTGCTCAGCCAACACTCGTTTCGCCAATAGACAAATCTATAAATCAACCGACTTCGATTACATTCACCTGGAATCCTGCAGCAAATGCCGATCATTATTTTATTCAAGTATCAACAGATCAAACATTTTCCAACATCGTTTACACCAATAATGCAATAACTGGAACGTCACACCAAGTTAATAATTTGCAAAATAATAAAACCTATTATTGGCAGGTTAAAGCTGCAAATGCAGGCGGACAAAGTACCTGGTCTGCCGCATGGAGTTTTACAACTTCACAACAAACAACACCCGGAACACCAATACTTTCTTCTCCGGCTAATGGAGCGGCAGATCAGCCAACAACAGTAACTTTAAGCTGGAGTAGTGTAACAAATGCAACTAGTTATTATTTGCAGGTTGCTAAGGACGCAACTTTTAACAACAAAGTTTTTGACGACTCCACACTCACATCCAACTATAAACAGGTTAGTTCGCTTACACAAGCGACACAATATTTTTGGCGAGTCAATGCAAGAAATAGCATAGGTGTAAGTAATTGGTCTTCAGTTTGGAGTTTTACAACTGTTTCGCAACAAACAATTCCTTCTACACCTGTTTTATCTTCTCCTACAAACGGCACAATAGATGAACCGTTAAATCCCATTTTATTATGGAATAACATATTGAGCGCTACTAAATACAGATTGCAAATAGCAAAGGACATTTCTTTTGGGAATATTATTTATGACGACTCTACATTAACTTCCAACTCTAAACAGGTTGGCCCACTTACTCAGACAACACAATATTTTTGGCGGGTTAATGCTAAAAATAGTGCGGGTACAAGTAATTGGTCATCAGTGTGGAATTTTACAACATTGAATAGTGAGAATTTTATACCGATTCTGATTTCTCCCGCGGATGGCATAAGCAACATTTCACTTACCACATTATGTGTCTGGGACTCTGTGAAGAATGCACAGAAATATGAAGTACAGGTATCAAAACAACCGAATTTCAGTTCGATTGTTATTAGCGATTCAACCGCAAAAACTTATGTTCAATTAGAAAGTTTAGATAGTTATTCTACTTATTACTGGCGGGTAAGAGCCAAAGCAGCTAATAATTGGCGCCAGTTTTGTTCTGCATGGCGGTTTACTACAAGGAGTAGTACACCTACTTATATTAATTTAGATAAGACAATAATTTTTCCAACTTATGAAGATCTGGCAAGCTACAAATCTTCTGATTATAAAATTATTGGTATACCCGGTACAAGCCACATTCCCATTACAAATTTTTTGCCTGGGACAAGACTACAAGATTGGCAGGCTTATTGGGACAATGGAGCGCCAAATGGTTTTTTAATAGATTATAATGAAAATAATTTTTTCTATTCAGTCGGCAAGGCGTACTGGATAATCAAAAAGGGTCCATTACAAATTACTGCTACAATCGAGAACGCTCCTTTGAATAATAAGGGCAATGTTGAAATACCGCTACACAGCGGATGGAACCTGATTACTAATCCGTTAACTACACCTGTTGAATGGGATTCAATAAAGACGGTCAATAATATTACCGAACCGATTTATTCTTTCGACGGTTCATTCAACATCTCAAACATGTTGATGCCGTTTGAAGGATTCTACTACTTTAATTCCACTAATCTCTCGGTACTTGAAATTCCACCTATTGTTTCAGGCAGGATTCCATTAGCCGCTAAGAAAAATTTGAACAAACCAATTAATGCCAAAGATTGGACGGTAAAAATAAAACTTAATACGGACGAGTATGTTGACAGTGTTGCCTGGTTCGGAGTTTCTTCATTGGTAAATAACAACAATAATAATCTGAATATACATAAACCGCGAAACTGGGGAGCTACACCAACAATTTATTTCATGCACCCTGAATGGGATGAAGATTATCCTGTTTTTGCAAGTGATATTAAACCTTCGTCTGATAATTTATTTGAATGGACTTTCGAAATAATATCTCCAGCATGGAAGACGGTATCTTTAACCTTCAATCTGAAAGAGGTGCCTGACAACTTGAATATATTCCTCTACAACACTATTTCAAACAAATGGATTAACCTAAAAGAGAATCCATCTGCACAAGGTACTGGTTACTACAAATATTCATTCATACCTGTAACTTCCAAAACATCTATTAAAATAACGGTAGGTAAAGTGGCGCAAGATAATTTAACTATCGCTGTACCATCGGATTTTAAGCTGGGTAATAACTACCCTAACCCCTTTAATCTTTCTACGACAATTCCCGTGTCAATTCCGGTAGAATCCGAAGTTGAAATTTCCGTTTATAATATTATAGGCAATCAGATAAAGACTATTTACAAAGGTACACTTGGTTCTGGAAATCACTGGTTTAGATGGGACGGAACTGATGACAGAGGAAATATAATTTCAAGCGGGATCTATTTCTATCGTTTGTCGGATCATTTAAGGATAAGTATGATAAAGAAAATGATCCTTCTGAAGTAGCGGAAAATAAAATTTTGATAATAAAATCTGAATAAAAAAAATAGAAGGCAAAAGCGCTATGAAAAGAATAAAAAAATTTCTTATTAAACCGGGAATATTTTCACTCTCATTATTCATGTTAACAGTGCAGACAGTTTTTTCACAATCCATTTCGAATAATAGTAACAGTGATAATGTGGAGAACGTACATTATACTGTTACTAACGGAAAAGTTTTTGTCTCATACGATCTGCTCGGGAACAGCGATCAATCGTATAAAGTATCTTTGACACTAAGAAAAGCAGACAACAAAAGCTTTGTCTACATACCCAAAACAGTTTCAGGAGATATCGGAGAAGGCCGCTTTGCAGGAAACAACAAAGGAATTATTTGGGAGATAAAAAATGATTTCCCCGACGGAATTTCGGGTGAAGATTTTTACTTTGTTGTGCAGGCGGAGAAAGTTGAGGGAGGATCAAATATTTTTATGTGGGCGGGAATAGGTATAGCTGCTATTGTAGCAACAGTAACTTACATAATCGTCGGCTCGTCAAGGGACGCCAATAATCCTAAAAGCTCATTCCCTCCTCCTCCTGGTAGACCATAAATGAATAATTAATAATTATACATAATTGCAAAATTAAATTACGACATGTTACATGATTACAAATATCATAAAAATAAAATCGCATCTATTAATAGAATGCCTAATAATATTTTTTTTAACTGGTTGCTTATTTAAAATGAACGCTCAATCAAATATAAAAATCGGCGCTTACTATGCTGGCTGGATGCAAGGATGGTACAATAACGGACGACTGCCGGCAGAGAAAATTGATTTTAGCGTAATAGACTATGTAATTCATTTCGCACTTTTTCCAAAAGCAGACGGAACATTCGATGATCAGGCAAACAGTATTAGAGAATCAAATTCTGAAGCTCTTGTAAAAGCTGCGCACTCTGCCGGGAAGAAAGTTTTAATTTCTATTGGCGGCTGGAATAGCGCCGACGCTTTCCGCGGGGCAACAAGCAGTTTAAAACTTATAAAATTTGCATCAAATCTTGTAACCTTTATGAGGACTCGAGGTTACGACGGAATAGATCTTGACTGGGAACCGTTGGAGCTTGGAGATGCCAAAGAATATATTGCATTAACCGTCACACTAAGATCTATTATGAATGCTTTACAACCCAATTCAATGTTAACAGCAGCAAACGGTACGCAATGGCAAATCTTTGCTCAAATACATCAGTATTTCGATATAATTAATCTAATGACTTACGACTTATCCGGTCCGTGGGGCGGATGGGTTACATGGCATAATGCACCGCTTTATAACGGCGGATATGAGTTCCCGGCTTCCGGCGGATTGGTGCCTTCTGCTGCAGGTATGGCGGAAAATTTTATTGCTGCAGGTGTGCCAGCTAATAAAATAGGCATTGGAATAGATTTTTACGGATATAAATGGCAAGGCGGAAGTGGGACAAGTTCTGGCGGCGTTACCGAGCCAAGACAGAGTTGGATAAATCCACCTCAATTATTCCCGAATATTCCTTATTACCAAATTATGGAAGAATACTATAGTCCCGATTTTTATCGCTGGGATTCGAGCGCAAGCGTTCCTTATTTACGAATTGATACTCCATGCGATTGGAGTGATAAGTTTATTACTTATGATGATGAACGAACATGCAAAGCCAAAGTTGATTACGCAAAAAAAAAAAGTTGTCCGGAGTTTTTATTTGGGAACTAGGTGCGGGAGTTCTTTCAAATTCCAACAAGCAGCCATTGATAAACTCTATAAGATCAGCAATAAAAGATTCCATGACAATTCCGGGTACACCTCAACTTTCTTCTCCATTAAATAAAACTCAGGGAATATTTGATTCAGTCGCATTAAGTTGGTTCCCAACCGAATTCGCCGACTCATATAGAATACAGCTCTCCAGTGATTCTTTGTTTACTCATGTTTCATTAGACTCAACTTTAAGTACTGCAACATCTGTTTCAGTTCACAATCTCACTCCTTCGCAAAAATATTTCTGGCATGTTTGCGCAATAAATGATTCGGGTAAAAGTAGTTTTACATCTGCAAGAGAATTTTCAACAGCAAAAGCGCTGCTGAATTATCCGGCATCTTTAGTTCCACAAAACAACTCAATGAAAGTTTCTATAGATGTAACATTTAAGTGGTTGCAAACTGTAAATGCAGGTTCTTATGAATTACAGTTAACAAATTCTCCCAACATTTGCGACCTCGTTCTCGATACGGTAATTGTAAACGATACTAGTTTTATTAAACAGGGATTAGAATACAGTAAAGTTTATTATTGGCATATAAGATCTCTTCCAAAAGAAAACAGTACGTTTGCTGCAGGAAAATTTTCGGAATGGAATTCATTTACGACAATAGGCAGTCCCCCTACTGCACCAATTCTCTCATCTCCGACAGATGAGGGGAAAAATATTTCGATCAGTGCGGTACTTAGATGGAAATCTTCCGCATACGCAGATAAATATGAAGTACGTATTTCGACTGATAATAATTTTACACAAATAATAATTGATACAGCAGACATTACAAATACACAATTAAAAATAAATAACCTGCTTCCCTCTACAACCTATTACTGGTCTGTAATTGCGTTTAATCAAAATGGTAATAGCGGCTGGTCCGGAACGAGAAAATTTACTACCGCAGGTCGAAATGATAAATTAACACAGATAGACGGCGAGATTGGTGAATTTGAATTATTTCAAAATTATCCTAATCCATTCAACGCTAACACAGTAATCCGGTTTGGTTTACCTGCGGAATGCAATGTGAAGATTATTATTTCCGATATTCTTGGTAAATACAAAAATGTAATCCATGATTTAAAACTGGATACCGGGATTTATGAAATTCAGCTTAACGAACTTAGTCTGGCAAGCGGAGTATATTTTTATACTATAGTTGCGGAAGTTATTGATCAAACAATGGGACAAAGGGGTTACATGCAAACAAAAAAAATGATTATGATTAAGTGATTTTATACAAATAGTTCAGAGACAATAACCATGTTTAGCGGCGCTATATCGGTAAAAATAAATTCAGAAATACAAATCCAAGCTGTTCGAACTAAAGCACGTTGGCTTGCTGAAAGGATGGGTCTGGATAAGGGTCCGGCAAGTGTTTTATCTGCCATTGTTTCTGAAATTGCACGACTAATAATTTCGCAGACGAGTTGCGGCAGGATAGATATTTTTTCAATACGTGATAAATTAAAAAAAGGAGTAACAATTCTGGCTTTTTTTGATGAAGGTGAAAAAAAAGAAATCGAGATTAAACCTTTTGAAAAACAGAAGATATTAAGACGAATGGATTTGGAATCTTTAGCTGCTAAAAAAGTAATAGATGAGTTTAGGGTTTTCCCGGGGAATGAAAAGGAATTATTGATGCAGATAACTAAATGGGTGTAATTCTAATTTTTTTTCTTATTAGCAACCCGGGATGATCTAACTTTTTAATTAACAATTTATTTATTGATAAAATCGGTGAGAATTAAAATGAATATTCTGTTAGGAAAAGATTCCATTACACATCACCGAAAAAAATCAGCAAAGTCTACGCACAGGCAAATAAATATCCTGCTTCTTGAACACAACGCTGATGAAGCCGCATTGATTAAATCTTTTCTCAACAACAAAGGATTAAAGTTTTCATTGAAGCTTGTTGAATCTTTTAAGGATTTTGTTTTAGCATTGCACCAATTTAATCCTTCAATAATTATTGCCGATTATGCCAATGCCAAATTTAACGGCTTAAAAGCCCTTGCATATATTAAGAAGCATGATATAAAAATTCCTCTTATCATTGTAACAAAACCACAAAGTGAAGAAGTCGCTGTCCGGTGTATGAAAGAAGGAGCCGCTGATTATATAACTAATTCTAATCTTTCAAGTTTACCAAATTCAATATTGAACTCAATCAATGCGGCGGAACGTAAAATACAAACAATTCTTACAGAGACCCAGTTATTAACAAATAATAAATTTTACGAAAATTTTTTGAAAATATTTGAAGATGTTTATATAGGGCTTTTAATAATTGACGCAGACTCGAAAAAAATTATTTTTGTTAATAAAACATTTTGCAAAATATGCAGGTATACAACAACAGCACTTTTTAACCTTTCTTCTTTTACAAATTTAATTGCGGATAAAAATAAAGAGGATTTTGAAACTGAACTTTCTAAAGTACAAAGTCATAACAATTCGATACATATTTTCAATGCTGTCATATCAAGAAAAGACAATAAAAAAATTAATGTTGAATTTACCGCGCGCCGTTTTATTGTGAATAGCAGTGAACAAATAATTTTGATTGTCAAGGACATCACGGAAGTCTTAAATAAAAACTTAATAAAAAAACTCAGGAAAGAAACTCCACACGAAAATGAAAGACGTTACCGTTCACTGATTGAAAACGTAAAGGACTATGCCATTTTTATGCTGGACTTAGATTGGAGAATAATAAGCTGGAATGCAGGTGCCCAAAGAATTGCGGGATATGAAGAAAAAGAGATTATACTTAAAAGTTTTTTTATTTTTTTCCCGAAAAACTTCGAAAGTAGTACTGATCCGACTGACTTGTTGGAAAAGGCAAAAAAAAATAAACATGTTGAAACCGAACTGCAATTGGTAAAAAAAGACGGAAATAAATTTTGGGCATCTGTAACTATCACGGAGTTAAATGATAATGTTTTGAAGACAAGCACTTTCTCGATTATTATCCGAGATCTTACGAAAAACAAAATATCCGAAGATTTGTTGCATGAACAGGAAATTCAGCTTCGTTCGCTTGCAAAACATTTGCAAGAAGCAAGAGAAGAAGAAAAACTGCGTATTGCCAGAGAACTTCATGACGAGTTTAGTCAAATGTTAACGGTGCTTCGCATGGATTTAACAGTCCTCAGCCGTACAATTTCAAAAACCATTTCGGAACCAATCCAAAGAAACTCACTGTTGGAGAAAATTTCTTCCGTTGCAGAACTTCTTGAAAGTACGATACGGTCTTCTCGTAGAATAATAACCGAGCTGCGCCCTGCTGTACTTGATGAGCTCGGTTTATATACAGCAATTCAATGGCAGGCACAGGAGTTTGAAACCCGAACAGGGATTAGATGTAAGATTGTAAAACTTCAACATGATATAAATTTGGATAAACATACATCAACTGCAATTTTCAGAATTTTACAGGAAGGGTTAACTAATGTTGTAAAACATTCTGCGGCTACAAATGTTGTTATTAATTTAAAGATTATTGATGACAAATTACTTCTTGAATTGAAAGATAATGGCAGAGGGATAGACAAAAATAAATTAAGAGCTCCAACTTCTACCGGGCTGCTGGGAATACGGGAAAGAGTGATGGCACTTAACGGAAGTTTTGAAATTCATTCCGATATTGGAGACGGGACACGCTTACTTGTATATGTACCATATAAACGGGAAGAAAAAATATGATAAGGATTATAATTGCCGACGATCATCCGATGGTTAGAAAAGGAATAAAAGATGTTTTGGAAGAAGAAAATGATTTTAAAGTAGTAACAGCAGCAGCTTTTCCTCACGAAGTACTGGAAGGGGTTAAGGATCATAACCCCGATATCTTAATAACAGATTTATCCATGCCCGGAAGAAGCGGTCTTGATTTAATAAGCGATGTGAGACAACTCTTCCCTAAGCTTCCAATACTTGTTTTGACAATGCATCCTGAAGAACGATTTGCAGTACGTGCTTTAAAAGCAGGAGTTGCCGGATATCTTACTAAAGACACCAAGCCGGAAGAAATTATTAAAGCGGTAAGGCAAATAATCAGCGGCAGAAAATTCATTACACCGTCTATAGCAGAAAAACTTGCCACCGAATTTGATCGAGACCCTGATAAACTTCCTCACGAAATTCTTTCGGACAGAGAGTACCAGGTCTTCCGAATGATCGCAACTGGTGATAAGGTTCGCGATATTGCTGATAAGCTTTTACTTAGTATTAGAACAGTTCACACTTACCGCACTAGAATACTGGATAAAATGAAAATGAAGACAGATACTGAGTTAACAGTGTACGCCATGGAACACAGACTGATAGACTAACATTACATTATAACAAATCTTTTTGCTGCTCAAAGAAATTACCTTTGCAATTTCAATTTGGTAGTTCTCTTATCTTAAAACAATATTAAGTACAACATTTTAGCATTAATTATTTATGACTTAAAATATAAATCGTTTTTATACTATCACATTATTCAAATTTCAATATTTTATTTTTCAAATTTGTTCTAACTCAATATTTGCATGTTAAAAAAAAAATTATTTTTTTATTATTTAGGAAATAAATATCAAGGGATAGTTATGGGCATTGATTTACAAAATACAACACATCATCATTTAGTAAAGGAAAGAGATGTCGAGACAAAAAACTTATTCCCCACTGATAATGTATATAATGATATTCATCTTCCTAATCTTTACCGGCAACTTATTTTCACAATCAAAATTATGGGCTACAGCTTATTATGCCGGATGGATGCAAGGACAAAATAACGACGGGCATTTACCAGCACAGAATATAGATTTTTCTGCTGTCACACATATTGTACATTTTGCTTTGGTTCCAAATTCAGACGGAACATTGGATACTGTTTCTAATAGTATCACAGCTATTAACTCCTCCGAGCTAATATCGCGCGCACATGCTAAAGGTGTAAAGGTACTCATATCAATCGGTGGTTGGAACAGCGGGGATGGGTTCCGCGGTGCAACAACTCTTCTAAACCTGACTGCTTTTGTCGCGAATCTAATCTCATTTGTAACAATGCGTGGTTATGACGGGATTGATATTGACTGGGAACCACTGGGTGCTGCCGATGCTACACTTTATATTGCACTTATTACTACACTTCGCACCGCTCTTAATACGATAAGTCCGGAAACCATACTTACCACAGCAAACGGCTCGCAAGCAGATATAATTTCTCGAGTTTATCCTCTCTTCGATCAAATCAATCTAATGACTTATGATATGTCCGGTGC